>NZ_JBGMOE010000079.1:0-89898 GCF_041424195.1 Tardiphaga sp.
ACGGCTTCCTGAAGCGGATAGGGCACGCCCTGACGGCGCTTGAGCTGGGCGCGCTGGTCGGCCGGGAGATCATCCCAACCCGGCTGTTCGGCGCAGACGGAGGCGGGGCCGTAGACCTCGGTCAGGCCGTAAACGTGGGTCAGCTTGATGCCGATGGTCTCGGCGCCCTCGAGCACCGCCACCGGTGGCGCGGCGCCCGCGATCAGCCCGATGAGGGGCTTGGCAGATTTGCCCTTTGGTGCGCCAGGTGCGTTGATGAGCGTGTTGTAGACAATCGGCGCACCGCACATATGGGTCACACCGTGCTTGGGGATCAGCTCGAAAATCTTCGCCGGATCGACCTTGCGCAGGCAGACATTGACGCCGGCCGATGCCGCGATGGTCCATGGGAAACACCAGCCGTTGCAGTGGAACATCGGCAGCGTCCAAAGGTAGATCGGGTGCGTGCCGAGATTGCCGGCCAGAATATTGCTCACGGCGTTAAGATACGCGCCGCGATAATGCGTCACGACGCCCTTCGGGTTACCCGTTGTGCCGGATGTGTAACTCAGTGCAATGGCGTCCCACTCGTCCTGCGGCTGATGCCAGACGAAGTCCGGGTCGCCCGAAGCCACGGCGGCTTCGTATTCCAATTCCCCGATCCGCTTGCCGCCGGCAAAGGCCGCGTCGTCGACGTCGATCACGAGCGGCTTTGGGCTTTTCATCAGACCCAGAGCGTCGGAAATCACGCCTGTGAACTCGGGATCGACCAGAATGATCTTCGCACCACCGTGATCGAGCTGGAACGCGATCGACGCCGCGTCAAGCCGAATGTTGAGTGCGTTGAGGACGCCGCTGGCCATCGGCACGGCGAAATGAACCTCGTTCATCGCCGGGATATTCGGCAGCATCGCTGCGACCGTGTCGCCCCGGCCAATGCCGCGCGAAGCAAGGAACGATGCGAAGCGCTTGCTGCGCTCATAGGTCTGCGCCCAGGTGAACGTGCGGCCTTCGTAAACGGTGCTGGTATGGTCCGGATAGACGCTGGCGCTGCGCGCAAGAAAGCTGAGCGGAGAGAGCGACACGTAATTGGCCGCCGTCTTGTCCAGACCGACGCTGTATTGGCCCTGACCGTTGCTCATATCCGAACTCCCTGATTGGTCCGATAGGTCGAACGCCCGAAACGGACGAGACCCGTACTCTATTTGTCTATACACGATGGTCTCGCCGATCATTCACACCGCCGAATGAGAAGCTATGAAGGGTTGAGGCCGTTCATGCACCATGTCGGCTATAGAGACCCTCAATCTCTGAAGCGTACTTCTTCTGAACATTGAAGCGACGAACCTTCATTGTCGCTGTGACTTCGTCGTCATCGTGATCCAGCTCCTTTGTCAGAAGATGAAATTTCCGGATTTGCGAAACTTGGGCAAGTTGCGCGTTGGCCGTATCGATCTCCGACTGGATCAACTCGCGAAGACTGTCGTTCTCTGTGAGGTTCTTGAAATTTGTGTAGGCGACGCCCTTTTCCTCTGCCCACTTCCCGGCGAGATCATAGTCGATCTGTATCAGTGCCGAGACATACTTACGCGCATCACCTATGACGATGCACTCCTTGATGAACGGGCTCGACTTTACCATGTTCTCGATCTCCGACGGACTGAGGTTCTTTCCACCTGCCGTAATCATGATATCTTTCAGCCTGTCCACGATGCGGAAATGACCATCCTTGAATTCCGCGACATCGCCGGTGTGCAGCCATCCGTCGCGGATCGACATCCTGGTCGCCTCTTCGTTTCGGTAGTACCCCGCAAACACCGTATCTCCGCGAATAAGAAGCTCGTTCGACTCTCCGAGCTTTGTTTCCATCCGGTCGATACCATTACCCACCGTCCCCACCCGCCGGTCAGACAATACCTGCCCGAGCGCAATGCCCGCACTTTCAGTCAGGCCGTAGACCTCGATCAGCGGCACCCCGATGGCGCGAAAGAAATGCACAATCGCGGGCGAGATCGGCGCAGCGCCGGTCATGGCGATGCGGGTCTTTCGCAGCCCAATGAAGTTCTGCAGTGCGCGGAAAATCAGCCAGTACGACAACGCAAACTTGAGTTTTTCGGATAGCGTTCGATCGGCGGCACTCTTCTCCGCAAACGGCTCGCAAGCAGAATAGGCCCGTTCGAATATCGCGCGCCGGACGCGTCCCGCCTCCAGCAGCTTGATGTGGATCGACGAATGCAGTTTTTCCCAAATGCGTGGCACGCCAAGGAACACGCTTGGCGCAACCTCTCGTAGATCCTCCTGCACGGTCCGAATTGACTCTCCGAAACTGACCAACGAGGCCAGATAAGTCGGGACCATCACTGTCGTCATCTGCTCGGCGACGTGACATAGCGGCAAATAGGACAGAACACTTGCCGACTGATCGACAACCAGCCGATCCGCACAACCAATCGCCTGCGCCCGAATGTTCTTGTAGCTCAGCATTGCACCTTTCGGCTTCCCGGTGGAGCCGGAGGTGTAGATAATCAATCCGATCTGCGATAACTGTTGACGATCGATGATGCCATCTACCAAAGCGGCATGGCTCGTCTCCAAGTCGGCGCCAATCGCTTCCAGCGCATCGAACGACATGACTTGATCGGGCGGGTAATCCCTGATGCCCTTGGTTTCAACGACGATAATCCTCCGCAGCTTTGGCAGTTCGTCGCGGCATTCCAGAACCTTGTCGACCTGCTCCTGATCCTCGCACACGATGATCTCGGATTCAGAATGCGCCAGCACATAAGCGACTTCGTTCGACGGACTGGTGGGATAAACCCCAACTGCAATACCGTCGATAATGTTTGCGCCAAGCTGCGCCAGCACCCATTCGATCCGGTTCTCGGACAGAATGCCGATGTGACCGCCTGCACTCAGTCCCAACGCGCGTAAGCCGAGTCCGATATGACGGGCACGGGTATAGTAGTTCTTCCAGGTACACGGATTCCAGATTCCGTATTTTTTTTGCCTGATAGCAACCCGGTTCGGATGAACACAGGCATTCTCACGTAGCGCCTGCGGCAATGTCATCTCAGGAAATCTGTCGCTCATGCGATCCTCATCACAACGTTAGGACAGCCAGCGCTTGCGGCGCTTGTAGTGCTTGATGCCGCGAAAACCCTTGGTCTCGGCGTTCGCCGCGCCGACACCGAGGTAAAATTCCCGAACGTCCTGATCGCGCAGAAGCTGCGCCGTGGGACCATCTGTCACGATCCTTCCCGACTCCATGATGTACCCGTAGGTCGAGACAGCGAAGGCGACGGCCGCATTCTGCTCGACCAACAGCATCGAGACGCCCTGCTCGCGGTTGATGCGAGCGATGATCGTGAAAATTTCCTCCACCAGTTTCGGCGACAGGCCGAGCGACGGTTCGTCGAGCAGCATGAGTTCTGGTTGAGCGATTAGCGCGCGGCCGATGGCCAGCATCTGTTGCTCGCCGCCGGACAGGTAACCGGCGCGTCCGGTTCGCCGCTCGAACAGGCGCGGGAAGTATGTATAGACGAGATCGAAAGGAGTTTTCGCGCCGCTGCGGCCTGACATCGCATAGGTGGCGGCGGTCAGATTCTCCTCGACGGTAAGGTCTTCGAAAATTCTGCGACCTTCCATCACATGGAAGAGCCCGCCCCGCACCAACTGATGCGGAGCGAGACGTGACACGGAGCTCCCCTTGAACAGGATTTCGCCCGTGGTGACCTTGCCATCCTCCAACTCAAGCAAGTTGGAAATGGCCCTGAGCGTGGTTGACTTGCCGGCCCCGTTCGAGCCCAGCAAGGCAACCACCGCTCCCTTGTCGACTTTCAACGACAGGCCGCGGAGCACCTGGACCGTTTTGCTATAAACGACCTCGATATTATTCACTGAGAGAAGTGTGTCCGCGGCCATTGTCATTACTTCGCAATCTTGATCCAGTCGGAGACCGGCTTCATGGTCTTGTTCGCACCGTCGTATTGATAGACGCGACCGACAGGAATGGTGTTGCCAGAGATCGAGATCGGTACGCCGATGATACCGCCGGTATCGAAGTCCTTGATCGAGTTCAACGAGGCCTTCATGTTGCTCGCGGTGAGATCCTTCTTGGCATCGAGCGTACGTTTTGCCGCTTCGATCATTAGCATCGCGGTGAGAAAGCCCTGGGTGTAGTATATCGTCTGATACTCGGGGCGGAGCTGCCGGATTTTGTCGAGCGTTGGCGACGTGCCTTCGGTATCGAAATAGTAGCGATACGGCATCACACCCATGTAGCCGTCAGCGACCGCAGCAGAATTGGCCCAGATGGAATTGTCCATCGACCAGAAGGTACCCATGAACTTGCTTTTGAGGCCCAGTTGCTTCATCTGCGTCATGAATTCCGGCAACGGCGCGAGAACATAGCCGTGAAAGATCGTGTAGTCGGGATCCGCCCGGCGCAGCTTCAAGACTTCGGTCGATACATCGACGCTGGTCGGCGGCGTTGCGATCTTACCGACTATTTTCAGACCTAACTCCGCCGCCCGCTTCTCTGTCGCCGCGATTGGATCCCGGCCGAATTCGGTATCTGAATTGACGAGAGCGATTTTGGCGCCCGGCGTCGTCTTGGCAATGTACTCCAGGAGAATGCCGATCATTTGCGAGTAGTCAGGGCCCGGGATGAACTGATACGGAAAGTTTTTCGGATCGTTCAGCTCAGTCGCGAAGGACGTGCCGGCCATAAGGATGCTGTCACGGCGACTGAGTTCGGCGTTGATCGTCTTGGCGAACCCCGTGGAATCTCCGTAGTAGAGGCTAACCTTCTCGCTGGCGGTGATGCGGTTGAACGCTGCGATCGATTTATCGACCGCATATGCAGTATCTTCGGATACATACTTAATCTTGCGACCCCCGATGCCGCCGGCATCGTTCGCTATCTTCAAATAGTCCTGGATCCCGAGGTTGAGCGGAATACCTGCGAAACCAAATGCACCGGTCAGCGGCATCGATGCGCCGATGACAATATCATCGGCAGCGCGCGCCGACGTTTGGATTCCGAGAGCAAGACAGCCGGCGGCTGCATACGACAGCAATTTCCGACGCGTTGGAAAGATAATCATTGCTTTCTCCCTACATATTACTTTTTGAACGGCCATAGATGGAAGAAACGCCGTATGCGGCGCCAGGTTTCGGCGAGGCCCTGCGGCTCAAACAACAGAAACATAACGATGAGCAAGCCGAAAACGATTGTGCGAATTGGCGACAGCTGTGCCGTCGCATCCGGAATGAAGGTCATGTATGAGACCAACAGCTTGAGAAGCTCCGGGATCACGGTCATGAAGATCGCGCCAAGAATGCCGCCAAGGATCGTACCCATGCCGCCGACGATGACGGCGGCGAGGAAGAATATCGAATAGATCAACGGAAAGCTTTCCGGCGTAACCACGCGAAAGAAGTAGGCCCACATTCCGCCAGCAACACCGGCGTAAAAGGACGAGAGCGCAAAGGAAAGCAGCTTGTACTTCAGCAGAGGAATTCCCAGCACTTCCGCGGAAATATCGCGGTCGCGGATCGCAATGAAGGCGCGGCCGATACGGGTCCGGAACAGGTTGGCTGCGGCGAACACCGATAGTGCGGTCAGTGGCACGAACAGCCAGTACAACTGGAACGGACGCACGAAATCGTATCCGAACAACCGCGCCGGCGGCATACTGAGCCCCTGCGTACCTCCGAGAATCGACGGTCCGTTTGTGTATAGAAAATGCAGAATGAATGATGCCGCAATGGTCGCAATAGCCAGGTAGAGACCTTTTACGCGAAGGCTTGGGACCCCGAAGATCGCGCCGACGCCCGCGGCGACTACTCCAGCCGCAATCAAATTGAAGATAAAGGGCGTACCGACATGGATCTCGAGGATCGCGACCGTATAGGCTCCGACCGACATGAAGGCCGCTTGGCCCACGCTTATGAGACCGGTATAGCCTGTGAGAATGTTGAGACCAGTTGTGCCGACGATATGGATAGCGACGAGACACGCAAGATAAATCCAGTACTGGTCAGCCAAGAATGGAAACACTACCAGCCCTGCGAACAACAACAGCAACATCACGCGCTGCACGTTGGTATCCAAAAAGGATTCTGCCTGGGCATAAGTTTCGTGGGCGGAGCTTATACGCATCAGAGTCGCTCGATCTCGATTGTGCCAAACAATCCGTAGGGCCGGATCATCATGGCAATGATGAGAGTAACAAAAGTGACGAAGAGCTTGAATTCGCCGCCAAGATACGTACCGACGAGCGCTTCAATGACACCGATCGCCAGGCCAGCCACAAGCACCCCGGCAATCGAGTCGAGCCCGCCAACAATTACCGCGACGAGAACCGTCAATCCGAACACGCCCATGCTCGGCGAGATACCACCGATCGAGCCAATGAGGATTCCCGATCCAGCCGTCGCCATCCCCGCGACAATCCACGAAATCGAGAACACCGCTGGAACGTTGATGCCGCATGAAAACGCTGCTCCCTGATCAGCAGCAGTGGCACGCAGCGCCACGCCGCCGCGCCATTTGCGAAAGACCAGGAGAAAACCAGCTATGAGCAACGAAGCGACGAGGAAGCATACCGCTATCTTCGGCGATACATAGGCATCGCCAATGAACACTGGTTTTGTCGGGAGGAAATTGGGCAGTGTTCTGGGATCTCCACCCCAGACGAGTTCAACAAAGCCAATCAACACCGAGCTCAAACCGACCGTCACCATAAACACCGAGATCGGACTTTCACCCAGCATCGGTCGTATGAGCGCCCGCTCCACCACGCCGCCAAGAATACCGCCGCCGATCACCGTCAGTATAATCGCGAGCCACACAGGTAGGGCCAGCGCTGTAGTCAGACCGAAGAAGAAATAGGCGCACAGCATCAACATCTCACCGACGGCAAGATTGATCACCTTCGTCGCTTTGTAGATCAGCACAAAGGCAATGCCCGTCAGGGCAAACAACGCACCTGACCCCAGACCCGACAGAACAACCTCGATAAGAAAGAGCCAGTCCATCATGCTGCCTTTTCGCAAGCGATCCGCCGCGACAATTCACCGACATCGCCGGACCCGAGATAGGCCGTGATCACGTCCGGGTTGTTCTGAATCTCCGCGGGTTTTCCGGCCGCGATCACCTGACCGAAATTCAGCACGACAACATGGTCCGAGATATCCATCACGAGTCCCATGTCATGCTCGACCATCAGGATGGTCACCCCCCACTCTTCCTTTACCTCGAGGATGAAACGCGCCATGTCTTCAGTCTCTTCGCGATTCATGCCCGCCACCGGCTCGTCGAGCATCAACACGCGCGGCTGCATCGCAAGCGCGCGGGCAAGTTCGACGCGCTTGCGCAAGCCATAGGATAGCGACGCGACAGGATGATCGCGGATGTGCTCCATCTCGAGAAAATCAAGCACGCGTCGCTCGAGCTCGGAACGCAGTTCAAGCTCCTCACGCCTGGCGCGACCGAAATACCACAACGCATCGAGCACGTTAGTCTGCATGTGCGCGTGACGGCCGAGCTTGATGTTGTCGAGCACCGTCATGCCGCGAAAGAGCGCGATATTCTGGAACGTGCGCGCCAAGCCGATCTTGGCCCGCGCCGGCGGATGCAGCCGAGTGATGTCCTCACCGTCGAATTCAATCTTGCCGGTCGACGGCCTGTAAAAACCAGATATGCAGTTGAATAGCGACGTCTTGCCGGCGCCATTCGGCCCTATCACGGCCGTGATCGCTCCTGGCGCTACAGAGAAGGTAACATCCGACAGCGCCTTCAGTCCGCCGAACGCAAGCGACAAATGGCTGATGTTCAAGCCTGCAAAGTCCGGCTTAGCAAAATCCGACAATTGATATCCCCCGTTGGCTGTCGCGGCGCTTTTCGCGCTCTTGCAGCCATATTATGAAAGCTTGTCTAATCTTATCGTTTCTGCACTACCGGCGTGCGGTCCCGGTATTTTGCCGCATGTTCATCGAGATGATTACGAGCCTGCTCTTATCGCCGTGCCGATCCTCGATGCCCCTGCGATAGGCGGGCACAAAACGATTTCGCAGCTGGACGTGGGCGACTACGTTAGCTTCCGCACATATCATCGCGTCAAAACACTGGTTGGTATCGGATGCATCTGTAGCAATGCAGTTCGAATGTCCTCGCTTGTCATTTCCCAGTCGTTGTCGAAGTTCGCGACGATCTCTTTCATGAACATCTCGGTCATCGACAACGCCTTCTGTTGGTCGCCGTAATACTCGTTCAGTATCGCCAAAGACAATTGCATTGGCTCATCGCCTTCGTAACTCCATTCAAAGAAACCGCTGCCATAAGTCCTGATATGGAGAACGTGATCCAGCGGTTGCCCATCGACCGTCACCCGCACCCCGTCAATCGATCTCGTTCCCTTGAAAATACTCATGTCCTCGCCTTTCAAGCCTTTGCACCGGTATCGAACCAGGCCGCGCGTACACGCACCTATCGCCACAACCGATCACAACAGTTACGAAAATGCTCGATATGCCAGAAACCCGCCGTCCACTGGCAGTTCGACGCCGTTAACGTACGAAGCTTCATCGGATGACAGGAAGGCGATGGCTTCAGCGACTTCGAGAAAGAGACCGGTGCGCCCTAACGGGACCGACTTCAGAAGCCTTGGACGCAACTCCGGGTCTGCAGATGCAACAGATGTGCGCATCGGCGGCATCCACCCGGGAATAACCGCGTTCGAGCGGATGTTGTCCTTCGCGTAGTATCCCGATGCTGACTTCACGAGAAGAAGTATTGCCGCTTTTGCAGCATTGTACCCCATATGGACGTAATCCGCGCCAACCTTTCCCGCGATGGATGAGACGGCAACGATTGATCCGCCGCCGGCCTGGGCAATGACCGGTGCTGAATGTTTGATGCCAAGGAAAGTTCCACGAGCATGGATCGCAAGGAGACGATCAAAATATTCCGTATCCATGACATCCGGAATCATCCCGCTGATCCCCGCATTGCTAACAAGCCCGTCGAGCCTGCCATAGCTGGATACAGCGAAATTCACCGCACCGATCCAATCCGATTCATTGCGAACATCGAGATGAAAGGCTGACGCAGACCCACCGTCAGAGATAATCGACTGAGCAACTCGCGAAGCGTCTTCATCGAGTATGTCGCCGATAACAATGTTAGCTCCTTTGCGCGCCATAAGGCGAGCAGCGCTCTCACCAAGGCCGCTCGCTGCGCCGGAAATAAGGAAAGTTTTGCCCGTCAGGTTCATTAGAAGTCCCTATTCTCGGTGACGCCGTAACGCGTTGTTTCCCTAACGCGACGTTCTTACTTGTTGACCTGACTTTTCGGTTTGACATCGGGAAAGACCCAAATGGCAAAAACCACGAACAGGCCAACCCCCACGGAGACCAAAGCCGGTGCAATTAGTTCGATGCGGTAGTCGTAAGCTGCGATACCGCAGGCAACAGCAAGAACAAGAATCGAAATCACAGATTTTATCTTGGTCATCATGATCTTATTTCTCGCTCACATCATCGACAGCGTAGCTGCGAAAGAAGAGAACTGACAAAGCATCACCAGCGCGACTGCTTGAACGCAGAGCAAGACCGTCAATCCACCGCGACTGTCGATCCATCGCTCAGGAAACACATCAAGGATGGCAGGCACAAAAAGGAATATCCAACTTGCCATAAGAATGATGCTCGATACGCGAATGGTAAATGCAGCAAACAAAACCGTTCCGAGGAGGAGCAAGAAGAGCAAGAAGATGTTCACGACCACCAGGCTAGTTCCGCTGGGGGTGGAGAGATTGTTTCCGCGCACACCCAAGGGCAGCATGCCGGAAATTATCAGCCCGCTCAGACAACAAGCCAACCAGAGAATGGAAAACCATCCAAGCGACACGAGATCCGGCTCTATTGTACGGGCAATCGAAAGCGCATCCATCGACGTTGCTCCAACTTGCAACTTCTCAAAGCACGACAGGCAAGTTCACTGGCTCTCCGCCAAGCGCTGCAATTTCAGCGTCGGTGTTTTTGCCGTTTTTCGCAGGCCTGACTTTACGTGCCTCCAGCTATTTCCATTGAAGACGTGCCCGAAAAAACCGCGGTCGAGATCGGACGTGCCGTAAACCCAATCAAAAATCGGCGTTCCGATGCCCATATTGACCTCCATCATAATGGAGTGGTCGTGATGGGCCTTGTGATGTCTGCGCGCGGTGTTGACGATCGGACAGTTGATCAGAAACCAGTTGTCTTCCACGTGGCAGCAGAAATGAACGAACTCGTACCACATGTAACTGCCAATCACGCTCGCCATGACAAGCCATCCAACATTAGGCGAGAGCAGCAGACCGGAAATCACCGCGCTAGGCAGAGCCACGAGAAGCATGGTGGCCATTGTGAACGGCGGGAAGAAGGTGACACGCCAGTCCATGTGATCAGCGAATCGCATCTCGTGATCAGTGAAGAATTGATGATGCTGCAGGGTGTGCCGATTGTAGAGTTCACGAAGCGCCCCGTTCTGCGCAGGCCGGTGAAGCCACACACGATGGGCCCAATATTCTCCGAACTGGTACGTCAGGAAAACAACCGGAACGACGCCCCACATCCACCACGCGACGTCACGCAAATTCGCCGCGCAGACGTAAATGACGGCGAAGCCGGAAACAAAAATCACCGCGACGTGAAGCCAGCCGTTGTACCAGGTTGCGATTTGATGACGATAGGTCGCGCGGAACGCGCGTTGCCTATCGGACATGGCTGATTTCTGCAGTTCCATGACCCTTCCTCCCTTTAGCCGACCATTCAGGATCATAGTCCTGATTGCCGACATTTGAAATTTCAGTTGTCGGCAATCAATCCCAAGGCTCGCCGCTTGTCAAGTCTGTTACAGTGGTCCTCTACCGCTCAGCTGAGAGGTCATTTGCGTCGTTGCGATCGGACAAATGTCAGCTATGTGTACTCATATTGATTTGTCCAAATCGAGAGAGAGCCCCGGTCTGATGCTTCGCAAACATCATACTCACAAACGGCAAAAGCCGTTCGCACCCGACGACGATGATTCAAACATCAGTCTGGCCGACCACGCCTATCGCGCTTTGGAGGAGATGATCATTACCCTGCGATTGCAGCCAGGAGCCGCACTCTCCGAACAAACTCTTGCCAGCCAGTTGAATATGGGCAGGACACCGATACGTGAAGCCTTGCGACGTCTGGAACGCGAGGGTTTGGTTCTCATTCTTCCACGAAGGGGGGTTCTGGTCAGCGAATTGAACGTTCACAAACAGCTTAGTCTTTTGGAAATGAGAAGGGAGACTGAACGTTTGCTCGCGCGACTGTCCGCCGAACGCGCCAGCCCAGAACAGAGGAAGGAATTCGCTAACATCGGCTCGAATCTGCGGCAGCTTACCGAGGATACCGATGAAACGCTATTTAGTCGCTGGGACAACCGGCTGACCGAGCTGGAATATGAAGCTTCTCAAAATGAGTTTGCTGCGAAATCCATGGCATTACTGCACGGCCTGTCCAGGAGATTTTGGGTGAAGTACCATAGAAGACATGCAAGCCTCGTTGATACTGCCGTGCTGCACGCGAATTTGGCCGAACAAATTTGCAGAGGCAATGCGAAATCAGCAGCGGCAGCATCCGATAAATTACTGGATTATATTGAGGAATTTACCAGAAACACTATCGTGTAATTTCAGGTTAGATTCCCGATGCCAACGCCTATGAAACGAAGCGTTTAACGCGTTACCCGTCGCGTGACTGCGCATTTCGTTTAACGAAGAGCAACGTCACGATAAAGGGATGCACAGGTGTGAGTTCTGCAAATTTCTGCTTTCTTCTGCATTTCTATTCAAGATAATGCATCGTTTTGCATAGATTTGCAGAGGCCGAAGTGAGTATCTATGTGAATGATGATGTCACAGGGGTGGTCTAAGTGCTGTCAAACAAGCAAGTCGAGATTGGTGCCAAGGCCATTGCCGAGGACATGACGCTTCCCGGCGGCGGCCGGAAAAAGCTGGCGCGGGTTGTTAGCGACTATCTTGACTGGTTCGATGCCGTGGAAGCCCGCGGCCTGACATGGGGCGACATCTCCCGCCTTCTGTTCGCCGCGGGCGCAAAAGGCCGCAATGGCCGCGCGATCCCGGTCGGGACGCTCTCGTCAACCGTATGGCGCAAGCGGTCGGATGCCGCGTCGCCGGCCTCCCCGGCGTCCACCAAAACTCGAACGGCCGATCGGGCCTCCCCTCGAATGGGCCAAGCGGAGCGTATCCACGTTATTCCGAGCAAGCCGACGAACCACGCCGGCGACCAGAACTCTGTAGCGCGAACCAAAAGCCAGCGCGCGTCAAAGGCAAAGCAGCGAACCGCACAACCAGTAAAGTCGGCGTCTCGGACTGCGCCGAGCGATACGACGACGTCGAAAGCTCAGACGCTTGCCTTTATGAAACGAGCCGCATCCATTAGGCGCGGCCGGTCCGATTGAAAAGCGGACGCCCGGTCGAACTTCGCCAAATCTAATTTCCAGTAGTCCAGCCGATGCACGGCGGAGGCACCATAGCCGGCGGTACCGCCAGCGCAGTGATTGTTTAGCGCGCCGTCCGATCAAAGAGGACGGCCAGATCGGCCCCAAGCGCGGATGCCAGCCGGTCCAGCGATTCCAGCGTGGGATTTGCCGTCCCGACCTCAATCGCGCTGATGAGCGCCTGCCGAAGACCGGCTTCGGCCGCGAGGTCATCCTGCGACAGCGCCCGTTCGAGCCTCAGCCGCCGCAAATTGCGGGCCAGAATCCGTTTGGCCGATAGAACTTCCCGCTTCGCCATTCATCAGGATGAACCATCCTGATGACAATCTCGCCACACGCTATAGCGTATAATAAACGCTTTGGCGTATAGGCGAATGACCGGTTCGGGTTCAATGGTTTCCGATTGCCGCAAGATATCAGCGCGCTGCTCCATAGCCTATGCGGTCCGAGTCCTCGTCGATCCGTCACGGACGATGGTGAGATCGGGGGTAGATTTGGCGCGTTGACGTGGCTCACCGGAGACCGGTGAGCCAATCGACTGCCTTTTGCGCCAGGGCTGCGGCGGTAAAGATCGCGCGCTTATCTGATTTGAGCACAGCCAGCCAGTTGGCAAGGTAGGCGGCGTGGTCGGGTCGCGGCTCCAGCGTGATGGAGAGATCGGCACAGAGGAACGCGGCACCGATTTCGGCAACCAGTTCCTCGCGCGCATAGGCGTGGTCGCCAAAGCGCTTGCCAAGATCGCGGTCGCAACGATGCGATGGCGACGTCCAGTGAACCAGTTCGTGTAGTACTGTCGCGTAGTAGCATTCGGCCGCACTCGCCGTCGGTGTGTCGATGAATTGCCCATAGGACGGCATTTCGATGCGGTCGGCGGACGGAATGTAGCAGGCGCGATTGCCCCTGTGCACGATGGTCGCTCTGGTCGCGGCGATGAACGCGTCGGCGCGCTCGACCCGGGTGGACACGGACTCTGTGATCGCAGACGGCTGAGCCGGTGGCGGCACCGGCAGGCCATCGATCTGATCGGTGTTGAAGACAGTATAGGCACGCAGCATGGGAATGCGCGTCACCGTCTCGTCGCCGGTTAGCGCATCATCTTCCGCCCGTTCGATGGTCTTGGCGTAGACCACGGTCGCGCCGTGCTCGCCCTTGCGGACCTGCGCGCCGAGGGCTTTGGCCTGACGGTAGGTCATCCATGTCGGAGACGCGTAGCCATGCTCAACCGCCTCGGACCAGAGAATCAGAACATTGATGCCGCGATAGGGTGTGCCATCGTGGCGAAGCGGTCGGATTGAATCCGAGTCTTTGGACGTTGTGGTCCAGGGCTTGGTCCACGAGCGGGTGCCCTGCTCCAGATCGCGGATGATGGTGTCGGTGACGCGCTGATAAATGTCGGCACGCGGGTTCGCACTGAGATGTTTGCTCATCGGCAATGTCTTTCGATGTGAAGTGATGAGGACCGGCGCGGCCGGAAGCGACCGCGCCGGGTGCGGCTCAGTCGGCGCTGCGGCGCGACCAGATCAGCGAGTGCACGCCGTCTTCGCCCTCGACCAGATTGGCGTAGATCGGGCTGGCGAAGCTCGGATCGTCCAGCTTCACGCTGAAGAAGATCTTGCCACCGTTCTGTGCGGTCTTTTTCCAGGCGGCGCCGAACTCGACGGCGCCGGCGAGGATGCGATAGTCAGGGGCCTTGTCGCTTTCCTTCTCGGTCGGGATGAACTTCGCCTTGACGTTGAGGCTGAGCGTCTTGACCGCGCCCGCAAAGCCGTTGTCGCTCTTAGTGAATGTTCCGATGGTAGCCATGGTCGTCGCTCCGTTTGCTGTCGGGCTCGCGTGATTGCGGCCTCGATGACGGTCCTTGCGCCGGGCGGCGATCGACCTGCACCGGAGGCCGGAGCGAAGCGGAGGACGGCGAACAGGACGGCTTTTTTGTCTTGCGCGAGGAGACACGCGTAGCGTGGCGGGGAAAAAAGCCGGACGCGCCGTTGCAGGGAAACGATCGGGGCCTACAGGCCCTTTACCGCTCGGCGATACCGTCCATCGTCAGAGGCCCAACACCTGCGTGACCGCGTCAGGCAAACGGACGACCGATCTCGGCTATCGGTTTCACGACAACGGTTTCTTGCAGACCGAGCGTTCGAAAGCGGGGACTGTCAAGCAAGCTGACCAAGCCGAACGGGATCAAGGTCACGATGACTTTGGCTCGTTGGCGATGGC
Source organism: Tardiphaga sp. (assembly GCF_041424195.1). Lineage (NCBI taxonomy): Bacteria > Pseudomonadati > Pseudomonadota > Alphaproteobacteria > Hyphomicrobiales > Nitrobacteraceae > Tardiphaga > Tardiphaga sp. The sequence continues at coordinate 14,735 of NZ_JBGMOE010000079.1, forward strand.
GGCGCGCCGTGCCCGATAAACCCACGTAAAATGGACGGCCGGAATTCAGCGCCTGGACGAGCTTTGCAGCAACGATGCCACCGCGTCGTGGTGACAGCGTACAGCGCCTGAGCTGGTAATCCGTAGCATCTTGGCTGTCGCAGCGGCCCGTGTTCTGACGCGCCGTTGTTCATAGCGACACGCGCCGATCCGCGGCGATCATGCGGACGTGAGCGCGACGCGACATTCAGCCGTGGAGGTCCTGGCACCTCGGCTATCGAAGATCAGACAGTTCTCCGACAGCATCGATCACATCGACAAGGCAAGACTCAGCTGCAGCGACAAGCTGACGGCCACCGCGACGGATCGATCGGAACTGTCGTCAAAACGGTCGACGCGGTTCTATCCACAGAGCGGTCCCGCCGCAGCAGAACTCCGCCAGACTGAATCGTACGTGCGACCATCCGCTGGCGTTTTGAATGGCAAAGGATTTGCGTGTAACGGCGCTGCGGGTCGGAGCCTGTCGCTGACCGGTGGCCGCTTGGGTCATGCTGTCGCCCACGGGCGTGAAGGACGAGTGCAGATGCGTTTCGCTACGGCTCCGCAAGACATGGCGAAGTGGCTTGCACCGTCCGACATTCTTTGCGCGATCTCGTTCGCTCGCGGCTGCCGCGCATCGACTGACGCGACGCGGCAGGCTCCGGACGGTGACACCTTGAGAACTACCAGCTCCTCGACCTCGCGCTCGCGTCCAGCCGATGCTGTATCGATCCGCCAGATACGCAAGATCGCTGCATGTGGCAGGCCTGCCGCCATCCGCCATTCAAGCTTTTCACCGAACACGCGGCCAGCACCGCGCCAACTCACGGCCAATGGGGAGTGTCGTTGCCGTTTCGGCTGCCAGATGGCGATCCCGACGATGTTGCCTTCATCGGCGTACTCGGCCACGTAACCGGCCGGACCGGGGCAACGCCATTGATTGAACCCCTCGCGTGATCGATCTTGGCAAGACGGTGCATGGGTGGGGGTATAGATACGCCCCCTCAGCCGCATGGACGGCTGATATGCCCACAGTCAGCAATCCGAAAATTAATCCGCCGCATGCAGGATTCATATACGCACGGCTTGCTGTTGTTGTAAGCGCCGGACCTCGGCAGGGTTCGATCCGTAAAACATACGGCGTCGGTTTACCTTGCCCGAAATGACCGTCAACAGACTCGCAATACCGGGCAGCAGCCAGAATGCGCCCAGACCGCCGATCGGCAGCATCAACGTCCCCAGCACGATATGATGAACTATCACCATGTTACGCAGGTTATGACGGTCAAAGACCGCCATGTCCTCAGCTTTGATGCCCCATAGCTGGTAGTGATATCGCCGTCCGTAAACAAACATCTTGTCAAAGAGGAACTCGCTGGCGCTTCCCAATTGAAGCAGCGCGGCAGCATCGTTGCAAACTGCGACCTTATCGATCTGGATTCGGCGGCCGGATGGTTCGGTGATTTCAAGATAAGCGTAAACCGTCAGATAGTTGTCGAACTGGTGCTGGCCGTGTGCCGTCACCGTTCCCTTGATACTGAGCAAACCCATTGTCTCACCCTGTAAATCCTCACAGAAACACGTTACACGTTAAAACGTGTTATATACGTTAAAGCGTTTGACTGCATTTTCGACAACGCTTGTCTTCCGACCGGCAACGCGCCAAGTACGGGACCGGAGGCCGCACGATGGCCTCCGGTGCCGGCATTCTGCCGATTCATTCCGCCGCAATCATGCCTTCGGCGTTGTCTACGGCCCACTCTTCGTCATCGCTCGCCCCGTCAGCGGAGTGAACAATGGCCGGACCTGCGATGATCCGGGGAAGCCACCCCGTTCCGGCGACAAGCTGCTCGGCAGTTTCCGCCATCGGTGCCTTCTTCATGGCCGCGATACGATCAGCGGCTTCCGGCCCGACCGCCTCGCTGACGGCAGCGATAATATGGTCCTTGGCGACCCGGCCAAAGTAGGATCGCGCCGTCGGCGTCCAGTACTGGCTCATATTGAGAGCAAGCACTGTCGCAAGCGTATCCGCCGTCGCCAACGCACGCGGCTTCCTGTCCCATGGCACTCTGACCGCGAACACGGTCAAAGCTGCGCAGTGGGCGAACAGCGCCATGCGGCTGTCGTGATCGAGTTCAACAACAAAGCTCCAGAGACCGGACGGTGATTCTGGCAGTTGCACCGCCCATCGGTCATGACGATCCGCCAACGCGTTTGCGGCGGCGGTATCCTCGATGCCCTCGGCATGAGCTGCAAGTGCTGCACTCGTGGGCCGGATGTCGAGGCAAGACGTGGCTTGGTAATAGAACGTCTGCGCCACCATGGCATGGATGACCGCAATCAGCGCCACGTCCGGTTGCTCGCCCAGCGCGAGACGCAAGCCCAGCGTGCGATGCGCGGTCAGATCACGCACCAGCAAATCCGACAAGGGCTTGCCGGTTGCCGCCTCGTCGTCCTGACCGACCGACCGCGCGCCTTCGTCAAGGTCGTCCGTGCCTGAGCGGCCATCGGCATCGTCCGCGTCCGTCACCGGACTGGCCGGGTGCAGATGCTCATCCTCACGACGCACAAAACCGCGCTCGATCCGCAGCGTCCCATCATGATTCAGTATCACGAACGCGCCACAGCGGCTGACTACATCAGGATCATAGGCCTCGCGCTTGGCGTCGATGCGCTCGATTTCGGCCTCAAGCTCACCAAACCGCTCATCAATATCGTCGGGCAACTCCTCGACGCCCTCGAATTGCGTGGTGAGAGCGTCATAGGCCGCCTGCGCCGCCTCATAGGCCGCAGCGTCCTGTGGCGAAAGGTCAACCGGTGACGGATAGAGCCGCCGCAGGCCGTGCGAATGCGGGTAATCAAGATGAGCTTCCGCCCATTTCCAACCCTCGCGTTTGCAAAGCTCGGCGGCGGCGCGCTCCAGCCCCTCCTTGGTCAGGCGATCCAGCAACACGGTGTCCTCCAGGTAACCGCCCTGATCTTCCGAGAACAGATCGCGCAGGATGATCCCTCCCGCTGCCTCGTAAACTTCCAGCCCGACGAAGCGCGCCCGGCGATCCCGCGCCGGAACATTGGTTTCTGTCAACAAGCGCCGGATCGCGTAAGGCTCGCGGTTGTGGATCAGACGCTCAAAGGCGTCTTCCTGCCGCGCATGATCCTCGGTGATGGCAAAGGCCATCAATTGATCCAGCGTCAGGTCGCCGTCGCGATAGACTTGCATCAGCCTTGGCGACACCGACCCAAGCCGCAACCGTTGACGCACGACATGCGCGGTAACGCCGAACCGGGCCGCGATTTCTTCGGCACCGTAGCCTTTTTCTTCGGCGAGATACTTGAACACCTCGAACTGATCCGCCGGATGCATGTTGGTGCGCGTGACATTCTCGTCGAGAGAGATTTCTTTCGGATCGTTCGCGGTGTCGAGAACGCAGCGGATCGGCTCCGACTTCTTGATCTGCTTGCGCTTGGCAAGCAACAATTGCGCCAGCCGCCGTCCTTCGCCGACCGTGACCAGATAAAATCCGGTCGCTTCGCTGTCCGCATCCACCTCGGGTTCGACCACAAGGTTTTGCAACATCCCCTTGGCGGCGATGCTGCCCGCCAGAGCTTCGATGGCAGCTTCGCCATGTGGCATCTTGCGGGCGTTCTTCGGGGACTTCTTGAGCTTGCTGAGTGGGACGAAAATTTGCACCCCGCTCTCAACAACGGGTTCTGCGTGCTTGGCCGACATGATTGATCTCCTTTTGGTTTCATGGGCGCAGAGCGCACCTCGCGCCTGCGCCCTGCCCGTCGGCGAGACCGGGGTAGCAAGGACAAGGGCGGCGGGGCGGAGGGGGATCACCCGGCCTGCACAAGCGATTTGAATTATGAGAATTTACGCAGCGGTCCGCGCGGAAGGTCGGGGAGACCGCCCCGCCGGTCCCGGATCTTCCGGGACTTCACCCTTGTCGGCGCGAGGGCAGAGCCCTTAGCTCTCAAACAGAGAAAGGGCGTCTGTGCCGCAGCGAAGCGAAGGCAGTCGGCAGTCGCGAGACCGGTGCAAAAAGGCACCCGCAGGAGGGTCAGCATAGCGCCGCCTCTTGGCGGGACCCGGGACCGAGCGCCTCCGGCAAGCGACACAAACGAACTTCACGCTTACTCGTCGCGCGGGGATCGAAGCCGAAGGCCGAGACGCAGCTTTGCGGCTCGGTTCACAAGAGCCCGGTGCGGTTAAGTTCGGTCATGGGTATCTCCATGACTGGCGCCGCGAAACTCTCTCGCCACTTCTAACCCGTCACGGAATCCCGGCCACTCTCCAACTCTGAGGTAGCCGGGCTCTGCCAAGCGCGCCAATAGAGCCTTGGAAATTCCGGAGGTGAACGGCTGCTGCGGAAGCAGCCGAATTCTGGGGGCGTGTACCCCTGCATGCTCATACCCCCTATGCCCCCTACGGTCCCTATGGACCATGCTTCACCACTATCCGTCTCTGAGCGTGTTTCGGCCGGTCGTTGTTTCGTACGAAACAAGCCTGAGGCCCTCTCCGACTATTCGGCCTTCTTCACTACATAGGTCGACGTGCCCCATACGCCGGCGGGGATGTTGCGGATCATGACGTAACCGGCCGCGCGCGTACCGGCGAGATTCGCTACAAAGCTGGAAAGGCTCTGACGGCTACCGGAACCCTGGGGATCGGCCAGCATGCGCAGGCGAATATCGAGATTCTTGACCTTGACCGCGCGATCACCGTAGAGGTCGTGCCACAGCGTGAAGAATTCGACCAACTGGACGCGGCGCGGATCGTCGCGCTTGATGTCGCTGATACGCTTGACAGGATCGGCGCAACCGAGCGCGACCAGGGGATCCCGGCACCAGCGAGCCCAGCGTTCGAAGCTGCCGAGCGGCAGGCCGCGCTTGATGTCATTCCGACGTCCCCACCGCCAGATCGTCAACGCTGCGGCGAGGAGCTCACGCCGCCGGCTCTGGACAGAAGCGGCAAACTCGTGAGTAAACGAACGCAGCTCGGGGTCTTCGCAACCCGCATCCAGATCCACGACGAGAAAACGCCTCGCCAGATCCTCGGACACGCGCAAAGCGTTGCCGGTGATCGCGAGAAAGGCATTGGTAGGGATCTGGACGAGCTTTGTGTTCTCACGAAACGGCCGAATGGCGCACGGGTTCTCCGTGACAATCTGGGCGAGCAGATTGGAGCGAAGGACCTCAGCATTGACGTTGTCGATGAAGATTAACGGCTGGGCCGCAACGAGGGCAGCCGTCAATCGCTTATCCAATTCTGACCGATCGCCGGAACTGGTGAAGGGGTTGGGCGCGATGTCGTAGGCGATGCGCGCGATCGCGCGGACGAGCTGGCCCTTTCCGGTGCCGGCCCCGGAAAACTGCGGCGCACGGATGATGAACCCAGGCGTCAGAGACAAACTCGGGCGGCAAACCGCAGTCAGCAGGCCGGTGAGGAAGGCGGACTCGTCGACTCTGGGCGGCTGGCCCGGGTCGACGATCTTTCCGTTGCGTGAGGTCGTGGTGGTGACTGCGTCGGCGAAAGGAAACGTCAGGAAGGCGGAGCGCAAGCGGGCGAGCGCCTGTTTAGCCTGCTTCTCGGACGGGCGCTCGGGGATGGGCGGCGTATCGATGCCAACACACCAGAAGCGGGTTTCGGGATCGAACCCTTGAGCAAGGCGGATCGAGCCGTCGTCCGAGAGAATGGGGGCCCTGCAGATTCCATTAAGATCGTGCACGCCCCACGCGTCATGGCGGTTGAGATACAAGCGCGCAACGGCCGCCGGCAGCGTCACCGGCTTGCTGACAAGCTCGCCGCCAACGATCTTCTTCTCGACGGGCCGGCAGACCGCGTGAGTAAAATTGACGACGTCATGAGCGTTGAGCGGCCGAATCGAGCATCCGTCGGCATTCTTGACGAGCTTGATTAGGGAGGCGCCCCGCTGAAACAGCGTGTCCGAGGTCGCGAGGCGCTGCGAGAGGTCCGCTGCGGTAGCCGGCAGGTCCGCAACATCGACGACCAGTTCGGGCAGCGCGTCAAGCTTGGGCTTTGTATCCGTTCCCGCCGATTGCTGCCTGGCGCGCGGGCTCTTGGAATGCGGCTTCTTGTTGGGCATGTGAGTATCGGTCCTCGAATTCGGCGTCCCAAGCCGTGTCTCGACGACACGGGTGCGAGCGCCATCTGCAATTGATGGCACCGAAAATATCCACCTTGTACAAGTTAGGGAGGTAGACGGGGTCGGGGGAGTAATTGCCGAAATTGCAGGAAGCTCAATGACTGCGGAGCATACAGTTCTGGGAGCGCGCCCGTTTCGTTCTCACAGAGCCAACATGCCAAGGGCGATATCGTCCGCCTCAGCGAGATGCATGACCCGCGGCGATAAGCGCTCCGCGTGCGCGACCGCCATGTCTAATTGATAGATCAACGTTGGCAGCAAGCTCTCGGAAATCTCGAGGACCGCATTGATGCAGTGTCGCTCAAGCTCGATGAGAGGCACTCCTCCGTTATCATACAGCTCGAGCGCGCGAAGCACCCTTGACGGAAGCAAGGTTCGAAACAAATCAAGAGCAACGCTGTACGAGGCATCATACTTGCGCTGAGACAGACGGGTCTTGAGGAGTTCGCTGATTTTACTGCGATGCAGTCGCGCCATCCTGCTTGTCGCCTCGATCGCACGAAGCTTGGATCGTCGTTCGGAAAGTGCCTTTCGAACCGTTATTGCCGGGAGAACGTGGGCAAAGAGCCCGAATCGGTCGAATGTTTGGGCAACATAAGCCTCTCCTACGCTTAGCTCGCCCGTGAAGATACCGCCGTGGTAGCCTCTTTCAATTGTAATGGCGCGCCAAAGGTTAACGCGCTCGAGTGCCCTAGGATCGATTGCATCCCCGACTTCGGGAGAGCGAAAATCAATCCGCTCAAGGGCGAGAGGATAGTGGCGAGTGACATGTGCGAGGCCAGCCACGTAGATTGTCTGCCGCCACGTCGGCTGAACACGCACAACGGCGGACGTACAATCAATGCTCGCATCGACGTGTTCAATCCAATCGACGAGTTGAACTGTCCACGGCACAGCATTCGGCGGTTTCGGTAAGACCCGGCCGATCAAAGCGGAAAGCTCTGGATCTGCACGCACGGTCATTGCTCAAACGTGGGATCGCGCCGCCGCGAGCTGCCGCCGTCCGGCCGGTTGCCGTCTGCCGTTCCCCGATACGGCCGAATGTTGCAGATAATTTACAGTCGCCCGCGCCATCTCTGACATCAATTCGAACACTTCAGGAGCGGGCGCATTTGTACGGCGAAATGACTCCGGAAATTTCCTGAGGTCGTACCGCCTGCCTTTCAATTTAAGCACCAGCGGAAGCACTTCGATATCCTCGACGTCGAATCGCGTCATAAGTTTACGTGTAGCGGCACTTGGAGGAAGCTTCTCCTTCTTTCCCATAATGTGGGTAAGATCAGGAACGAGAATTGTCCCATGACTTCCAACGCTCATCATGAGAGCAGCGAGCCCCTTGTGATCTTCGTCGTCTTTATCGAACACCGCGGGCTCAAACCAACGTGTGGTTGGGATTGTCTGTTTGCCTAGGGGCGGAATGATGTTGAAGGCAACCCGACGAATATCCGGCTTAGACAAGTAATCTGCAAACTGCTGCATCTCCTCGAATGCCGTTCGGTTGAAGTGGGACGTCGGATCGGACTTCGTTCCACGCGTGCCCTGGGCAGCATAGTAAGGATAGATCGGAAGTCGCAGTCCCATTTCATCACTCCGTAATTGCATTCTCGGGCCCAAACACCCCAGACCCCGTCACCTCCCTAATCACTCTCGTATTTGCTCTTGTGGCGGGGCCGCACGCAATCATGCGTCCGAGCGGTAAACAAAGAGCTGAGTGATGAAGATGTCCAAGAAAGTCGTTGAAGCTTCGGTTAGCGCCAGGTTGCTGAAATCGGGAAAAGCTTCGCCGGCCGACCGCACCTTGCGGAAGACGGACTTGTCACGTCACGTGGAAAAGAAACTCGATCCGATCCCGCAGTCCTACGGGCCACTCGGACAAGCGTGGAAGTTCTTCAATCGCCAGCTGTTCGCCGGCGCATTGCCGCCGTGCCTGATTACGCTACAGCGCCGCAAGCGCTCGCTCGGTTACTTCTCCGGCCGGCGGTTCAAGTCCGCGGACGGCGTTCATGTGACCGACGAGATCGCACTCAACCCGACATACTTCGCCAGCAGCGGTGCAAAGGACGTTTTGTCGACGCTGGCGCACGAACAAGCGCATCAATGGCAGCAGCATTTCGGCAAGCCGTCGGGCTCCGGCTACCACAACAAGCAGTGGGCGGTGAAAATGCGCGAAATCGGATTGATCCCGAGCGATACCGGCCGTCCCGGCGGCAAGACGACGGGCCCCCGGATGAGCCATTACATCGAAGCGGGCAGTTTGTTCGATCGCGCCGCTGACCGTCTGATCGCCAAAGGCTTCGTGCTGGCGTTCGTCGAGTGCGAGTCCGACGGCGCCGACGGGCTCGCCCTGAAAAAACGGTTGAGCAAGACCCGCTATAGCTGCCCGGCCTGCGGTCTGAATGCATGGGCTAAGCCAAACGCTGGATTAATGTGCACGACCTGCAAAATCGTTCTGGTCTGACCATCATTCCGCGGGAGCATGCGATGCGCTTCTATACTACTGACTGGAATGCGAAACGCCATGCCAAGCGCCTCAAGGAAGTGTTGAGCCGGTACGGACACGATGTGTCCTACACCAGCTGCCTGGATCTCATGGCCCGTTTGTACGGCTTCGCCAATTTCGCCGAGATGAAGAGGATGGCCGCAGACCAGCCGCTTAGTACATTCGACGATGATGTCGACGACGGCATTCTGGAAATTCGTTTCCAATACGAGGTATGCGTGATGGTCGAGACGGGTTTCGCAGACATTGCCGGAGCCGTGCTCGACGAGGTTAACCCGACCAGCCTCCGCAGCGGGCCAACCGCCGGGTTCGACGATGGCGGATCCGTCGATACAGAACTTCCGATTGACGACGTCTCGCGCAGAGTACGCGTGCGCTTGTGCATGACGCAACAGGTGTGACGGTTAGGATGAAAAAATGAGCAAAACAGTGTCCCCGATGAGCCGGTCAGAGAAGCGCAAGGCAGCGCGCGAGCGTCGCAAAAAGGCCCGCGAACGTGCCGGGCACGTCGACACGGATGAAATCGTGCTGCGACAGGTGACCCAACCGATCACGTTGCCGGGCGTGGTCTCGAACATGGTGGCGCCGATCCTGGCACCGGATCGCCTTCCGAAGGAGAGCGACGGGCGGTCCCCGCCGCGCCGGCTCGTAGAAAAGCTGCGCGTGGCACTCGGGGTGCACGCGCTGTGCGTCTATCACAGCCTTAACGCTCTGTACGGGAATTCCGAGAAGGCTCGCGACGACGTGGTCGATGCGGCCGGGATGTCGTTTTGGCATCTGCGCCGAAACGGTGCCGGTCATATCGGTGAGCTCACACTATTCAACGATGAAGACGAGTTGATCGCTTGGGCCAAAGCGAAGCACGAAGATCTTCCTGTCGGCGCGCAGATTGCGAACAATCGCCTGCGCGCGGAGGCGGAACTGTCGGCGGTCACCCTGCTCGGGAAGACGTATGTGCGCGCCCAGCGGATTTTCACGGCATGGGAGGAAGCGCAGACGATCTTGAGCAAGGCCGGTGACGAAGCCGCCAGGGCCCAAGCGGAAGAGCAAGCCCACGGTGTCATCGAGAAAGCCTACAACTCGACCGGGCATGATCTGACCATCGGCAAACTGACCGAGATCGCAATCTATGCAGACATCAACCCGGTTATCTTGTGGCCGCAGCATATCAGCTTCTTTACGGAGCTGTTCGAACTGGCTCGCTTCGTCGGACGTATCAATGCGGGCGTCGGGGCTGAGCTGCCGACGAACCTCTATCAGCTCACGCGTCTTGTCATGGATGGGTATAAGACAGGCGACACCCGCGATCTCGTGTCCGAGGTAGCTCGCCACCATCTCGCCAAGGCGTTTCCGGGGAATCGGCTTATCGCGGCAATCGATGCTGCCGAACGAAGTGCGTTGATCGTCTCGGTAGCCCGCGGGACGTGTCAGATCAACTTGGTGATTAAGCCGACCATTGAAGCTGGGCTGATCGGCCGGTGGCAGAAGATCGTATCAGTGCTCCAGGCCGGCTTCACTCGTGGCGTCAGCCTAGTCGAGAGATTCTTTGGCACACCGCGGTGAAAGATTCGAGTACCAGCTTATCCTGCTGCGGATCAGATGACGGCCATGGACGAGACCAGTGGCGGATAAATCACTCTAATATCATTGGTTTTAGCCCGCTATTGATGCCGGCCGCGATCGGCCGCTTGAGCCTACAACGGCTCTGTCACAACAGACAGGAGTCCAAGTTGATGGTTCAGAAGCAGAGCTTGATGAGCTCGACCTCGCCGGTCGCGCTCGTCGTGACGGCGGACGATGGCGGTGTCGGGAAGACGCACTTCGGGGTGCAATTCGCCAACGCCTTCCATCTTTACGGAAAGCCGCTCGATCTCTACCAAATCGACACCAAGGGAAAGCTTGCGGCCAAGAGCGGCCAAGAGGTGACCTCACTGGCTGTGCCGGAGCGCCAGAGCCGCGCCGAGGAGTTGGTCGCGGCAGACGTGATCGCGCCATGGTATCGCGCCGTCACCGCAATGCCGGAGACCGGCCGATCCAGCCTGCTCGAGGTCGGAGGTGCCATGGCGGGAATGTTCCACGCCGCCATCACCGACCTCGATCTTACCGAGGACATCGACGCGCTGCAGCTCAACGTGGTTGCGTTCGTGCTCTGCAAGGCCGGCGAGGACTCCGCCGCCCAGCTCTTGCGCGAGCTCGGCCGGCTCGAACGTAATATGCCAAATGCGCGCCCGGTGATCGTAGCCAACGAGTTCGTCGGCAATCCGGTCGCCTCGGCCCAATATCTCGATAGCGGGCTGCGCAAAGCGTTCAGCGCCGCGCTCAAGAAGCACCCGGTCATTCGGATGCCGAAGATGCGGGCGCGCTCGATGGCGATCTATGAACGCATGCACGTGTTGCCGTCCACCATCGTCGGTTGGCATTTGGACAACTACGCTGAGGCCATCCGGCGGGTCGGGGGTCAGCGAGACGAAGCGAAACTGTTCGTGAAGGATGTCGCCGAATGGAGCGGCGTGATCCTGGAGGAGATCGAGCGCGTGTTGCCGACGCTGGCGGGAGGCGGTGATGCCTGATCGCCGCACCACCTTCCGCGAAGACGTGGCCCGCATCACGATTGACGCGACCAAAGCGTCAGAAGATCTCATCCGGCGGCTGAAGAAACTGACGCCGGAGGAGCTCCTTCGGCAGCCTCCCCGGGTCTTCAATCAGCTCAAGCTCGATCAGTATCGAGACGTCGTCGCGACGATCGCACCACAGGTACGGTTGCCGGCGTCCGATACCAATGAAGTCAGCGAAAAGAAACGGCGTAGCTTTACGCTGAAAACCTGGTGGCGTGAGCAGTCGACACTGGCCCAATCGACGATCATGACAATCATCGTGTCGGCAATCTTCAGCGGTACCGGCGTGATTGCGCCTTTGGCAGCAAAATGGACGCTCAGTCGCATGGAGGTCGTGCGCTCGGCCATGACGGCCAATTGGCCGGTGTGCAAGCGACTGAGCGAATATACCGACGGGTGCGTTTACTACCCTACCCAAGATCTGAACTGGGATTGGGTAGCTCAGAAACTGAATGTCCCGGCTGAGACCCTGCGGCGCACCAATCGTCACCTTCCGTGGCAATGGATACCGGCCAACGCCCAACTGGTGGTCTGGCGCGAACGCGGCCGCCTGGAGGACTGAGCATGCTTGCAAAATATGAGGCGCAGCCTGTGGCGCCGGCGTTCTTCAACGGTTTGATGATGGCGCTGCTGGCCTGCGCGCTTTCGATCGCTGCGTCATTCTTCATTCTGCCGCCGACCGCATGGCGGCTAGATAACGACGTAGCCGTCACCGGCACGGATTTATGGACTGCGTTACGGGCGGGCGTCCTTAACGAGGCGATTCTCCGCGATGATCTCGCGCGCGAGCTTAGTCCCCGGCTCGTTGGTTGCGCGCTTGCGATCCTGGTCTCAGCCATATTCGGATTCCGCATCCGCAAGTCGGTTACCCCGATCGTCGATACGCGTGAACATTATGTAGGACTTCAGCTTCTCCGTGGAAAGGCAGCCTTAGCTGCCGGCAACCAGATGGCCGCCGCCGAGGCAGAAGATCATGACCGTACGATCCAATTGGCTCCCGGACTGAGCATCCCCCGCCGACGCGAGGTTCGCAATGTCCTTTTGCTCGGAGCGATCGGCTCCGGCAAAACGCGTATCATCCTCTTCCTTCTCAACGAACTGATCGCCCGCTTGAAGAAGCATCCGAAGGGCGATCACGCCATGTTTGTGCACGACACGACCGGCGAAATCCTCGACGGATTTCCGATGCCGGCAACGCAGTTCGCAGCGATCAATCCTGATCAGGTGGGAACCTGGGCCTGGTGCATGGGTGCTGATTTGCGCGACGATCGCGACTGTGAAACCGCCGCTGACCAGGCGGTTCTACAGACGGGCGATGCCATCTGGGGCAAGGGCGGCTCGACCATGTATGCAGGCTGCATGATCCTCTGCAAAGCAGAACGCGGAGAGGCGTGGGGCGCGACCGAACTCTATGACGCTTGCCTGCGAGACCCGAAAACGCTCTCGGGACAATTTGAACAACATTATCCCCCAGCCGCGAAGCTGATCGAGTACGACAGCACGACCGGAGAACTCAGCCGCACCAGCGTATCGTTCCTATTGACGTTCCGTGCCAGTGTACTGCGAGTGCTTCGGCCGCTCGCGCTGGCTTGGGATGGAATCCCGGCGGCGCGACAGTTCTCCTTTACTCAATGGGTGGTCGGCCCTCCTCTGGGGAACAAACCTCGCCAACCACGTGTCGTGATTGTCCAACGTTCCGGACGCCATCCCGACATGAGCGCAGCCTGGATCGGCATGGTCATGGACGTGATTACCGGTGCCGTCGGCGATCCAAACCTCGCGGTCAGCCAGACACGGACGCGGAGTTTTGTCATCGACGAGGCGCCGGCGTTGGGTCACCTCAGGCGATGGCCTGAATTGCTCGACACCGGCAGGAACAAAGGTGTTTCCACCATCGCTGCCGTGCAAGACATCGCCCAGCTCCGCCGTATCTACGGCGAGGCGGCGGAAAGCATGGTCCAGCGGTTCGCAACCAAAATCGTCTGTGCCCAGACGCATGGCGCTGAGACGACCGAACTCGCCGATAAGATGATCGGAAAACGGGAAGTTCTCGAAAAGGAATATAGCACTACGACTGAACGAGGCCCGGCGGGAAAGACCGAAAGAACGACGATGGCGCCGCACGTAAGGGAGGTGCCGATCGTACGGCCTGAACATCTCGCCCAGCGGCTCGGACTTCGAAACCGCCGAATCAAGGCGCTGGTCGTTGGATTGGGAAACATCCTCGAATTGGAGTGGCCTATCACCACTTGGCCGCGACGGAGAGGTTAGCTATCGCAGATTTCACACGGACGGCCCTGCGCACGCGGATGATGGCAGATAGTCGCACCCACCTAGCGGGCGGCATGCAGGGCGTGTTGCTCCCGCGTGCGGGATTCGCGGCACGTGAGATCTGCTTCGACGAGGCGCCATTTGCCATTCTCGAGCTTGCTCGCCAGCGCCGGATGCAGGTCCGGCCGTCGCACGTGATTGTCGAGCTGGCGCTGACGGCGACACTTGTTGCAAACACGTGAGTAAAGCCCTTTTTTTTGCGCCACGCGATTCTTATGATGACGACGAAGCCGTCGGAGTCGTACAATCCCCGGCGATCGCGACTGCCGCTTGGTTCAGGCCAAGGCCAGCGCTTTTTTCGTACTAAAGAAGTTGGCTCGGGCCCGTGTAGTGACGGCGACCAGCGCCTGCGAGTTCTTGCTTGGCAGCTTACCACAGCGCCGTGTGGCCCAGTGAGGCCGCGACATACAGCGGATGAAACCGAGAACCTTTGGCGAGCGCGCGGCTCGATGACGGAGTCGTATTGTGCAGGCGAGTAGAAGGTTGGATCGTGTCATTTGAGATCTAATCTAGGTGAGCTGCAAGACCTTGGTTCTGCGATGGAATTCTTCCTGTATTGTTCGCGGCCAACGCGTGAAAAATGTGACTAATGAGAGGGCCTTCTTTAGGAGGCCTTTTTCGTGGTTGCGACCTGGAATCCTGCAGCGGCAAGCACCTATTACACGCGGCAGCGTGAGACGGAGTATTATGACGGCAGCAGTGAGCCGGCCGGACAATGGTACGCACCCGCCGGAGATCTCGGCGTGATCGATGGCTCGCAGGTCGACCGCGAAACGTTCGAGCGGCTTTATCACGCCATCGACAAAGATGGGCAATCGCTTGTCGACAAAGTGCGTCGACACAAAGAGCGCACGCCTGCGTTTGACATAACTCTAAGCACGCCGCGCTCGGTTTCGCTGGTCTGGGCATTTGCATCGTACGATACAAAATGTCTGATCGAAGCCGCGCAGCTACGAGCCGCGCGGGCAACGCTCAGGGTGCTGGAGCGTGAAGCGGCATGGGCGCGGAGGGGCAAAGACGGAGCCTTTCTCGAGAAGGTAGCAATCACCTCGGGGACTTTCCAGCACGGCGAGAGTCGACCGACCGAGCACGCCGACGGTCGGGTTTTCGGTGATCCAAATCTGCACACGCATTGCGTGGTCCTGAACATTGCTACGCGTAAGAGCGATTTTACCGTCGGTGGTCTGCACTCCAAATTGATCCGTGACTTCAAAATGGCCGCCGGTGCGACATACCACGCCGCGCTGGCGCATGAGCTCCAGACGCTCGGTTTCGCGATCGATAGAACAGGCAAAAATGGCGTCTTTGAAATCGCCGGCGTTGGCGACGAGGTCATCCGCTACTTCAGCGCGCGCCGTCAGGAGATTGAAGCTGAACTCGCCGGACACGGTGTTGTAAGTAGCGAAGCAACAGCTCTTGCCGCCGCGATCGCAAAAGCGACCCGCAGCGCCAAGCGTCAGAACGAGACCGTTCGGCGCCAGGAAATTTGGGCGGAAGCCGCACGATCAATCGGCATTGACGTCGATACGTTCACAGAGAATTTGCGTGATCCGACACCGACGCTCGATCGGCAGGCCGCGGAGCGGCTGCTTTCGGAGCGGTTGGCAGCGTTGCCGGTCGTTCTTTCTGAGCATGACAGTGTCATCGAGCGCCGCGAGCTGTTGCGCTCTGTGACAGCAGCTTTCGTCGGCACCGGTCTGCCTGCCGAGCGCGCGGAAGTCGAGGTCGCACGTCTGTTGCAAGACGGCGCCGTTATCGAGATTGGCCGCGATGCGCTGGGGCTGCCTTGTTACTCCACGCCCGAGATCATCGCCATCGAACGTGAGGTGGTCGAGCAGGCGCTGGCGCTGGCAAGACACACGTGGCACGGCGTCGACCTGGAACTAGCCGCTCAACAGTGCAATGCCGCCGGCTTGAATGTGGAGCAGACCGAGGCGGTGCTCGGTGCCTGCGGCGATAGTGCGATCTCGATTATCGAGGGCGCGCCTGGCAGCGGGAAGACAACCACGCTTTCGCAGATCGTATCTTCTTACAGCTTTTCCTCCGGCAGCGCTGGCGCAAGGTCCGGGAAGAGCCGGGACGAGGGTCGACAAAGCCCTGTCTCAGTCAGATGTATCGCCACAGCGGCGGCGTGGCGCATCGCCAACAATCTGGCAACGGATCTCGGCATCGAATCGCGTGCGACGGCGTCCTGGATCGCGATGCTGAACGCCGGACATCGGGTCCTCGACGAAGACACACTTCTGATCGTTGACGAGGCCGGCCTTCTGTCCTCTCGTCAGATGCACGCATTGCTCGGCGCGGTCGTCAAGGCTGGCGCCAAGGCAATTTTGGTCGGGGATCGCCGTCAGATTCAACCGATCGGCGGACCCGGGCTGGACCTCGTCTCACGTGCCGTCGAAGCGGTCCGCGTCGATACGATCGTTCGTCAACGCGAAGCATGGGCGCGCGAAGCCATCAGCTCTTTCGGCAAGGGAAACGCTGCCGCCGGACTAAAGGCATTCGCCGAACGCGGCCTCTTGATCGAGGCGCAGGGAGCGAAGGCCGCGATCGCTTCCATCCTGGACGCTGCCGAAGGAATAGCGGCCCGCGATTCCGACGCTTCGGTGCTTATTCTTGCAAAATCCAACGCGGCGGTGACTGCCGTTTCGCGTGTGGCGCGCGAACGCCGCAAGGCGGCAGGGCTCGTTAAAGGCTGCGAGGTGTCGTTCGCGGCGGCCACGCCGTCGGGACATACCACCCAGATATCTCTCGCTGCCGGCGACCAGATCCGGTTTCTTGCCCGTAACGATGACCTCGGAGTCATCAACGGCACCATTGGAACGGTCACGAAGGTCAGCGAGCGCGGGGAACGTGGCTCCGACGCCCATCGCGTGCGCATCGAGGCAGAGATCGCCGGCCGGCGAGTGACCTTCGATCCGAGCAGTCTTGCAGATGTCCAAGGCCGCGCCCGTCTCGGATGGGCCTACGCTTCGACGATCTATGGCTCCCAGGGTCTGACGGTCGATCACACCATAGTCTATCTCGATCAGAGTTATAACCGGCACGACATTTACGTTGCGGCGAGCCGCGCGCGCGAGCAAACCACCCTCGTCGTGGAGGCAAACAGCATCGACCGGCGGCTTGCCGCCGAGCTTCCATTCGATCAGCAACGCGATGACGTCGTCTTTTCCGATGGGCAACGCCGGACCTGGCTGGCCGAGCGGCTGTCCCGGGCATCACCGAAGATTTCGACGCTCGACGTAATCGAGCGCGTCAAACCGCTGGACCGGCAGGCGGCGCAGGTGCGCCAGCAGCGGCGGGAGCTCAGCCATGAGCTCTAGGCAGGCCGCCTCGCGCAAGCCGTCGGCGTTGCATCGGCCAAGCGCCCCCGCGCGCGACCAGATCGTCGCAAAATCACCGTCGACACCTAACCCTGGTCGCAAGCCGCGGCGAAGCCAGGTGCCGTCACGGGCGGAGGATTTTCGGGTGACGGTGAGCCTTCCCTCCCCGCTGCCCGTCTCGGATAGCGAGTTGCGCGCCATTGAGATTTTGCTCGGCAGCGATCTGAAGGATTACTCGCCGAAACCTCGACCAATCAATCGAAATCGAGCGCCACATAACAGTTGACAGGTCATGCTGCGAGCTGGGCAAAATCACGAGTCACGTGCGTTTGCGTGACATAAAAGTTGGCAGATATCTCGATGAACAAGCATTCATTTCACAACGTGAGCCCGGCGCAGACCGATGATGTAAAGCGAGCAGCGACCTATTATCGCGTGAGTACCGGCCGCCAGTTTGCCAACGACGCGTCGATTCCGTCACAACGTCAGATCACATCTGCCTATTGCGACCAGAACAACTATTTCATCGCCGAAGAGTTTATCGAAGCCGCCACGGCGACGGACGATCGCAGGCCGGCGCTCCAGGAGATGATCGAACGCGCCTGCGGATCGGATCATCCCTTTGATGCGATCATCTTTTACGCGTTCAACCGCTTCTTCCGCAATGTGGCCGAGATGGAACTGACGATTCGGAAGCTGCGCAAGCACGGTGTCGACGTTGTCTCGGTGACACAACCGACGGGCGATGATCCGAGCCAAATCCTGGTTCGTCAGATCATCGGGGCGTTCGACGAGCATACCTCCCGAGAAATCTCGAAAAATACATCGAGAGCAATGCGGGAGTCCGCTAAGCAGGGATTTTGGAATGGCGCCACACCGCCTCTCGGCTACAAGATCGTTGAAGCGGAGCGTCGTGGTCAGAAGATCAAGAAGAAGCTCGACATCGATCCGGTCGAAGCCGAGACAGTGAGTCTCATTTACAAGCTCTATCTCGAGGGTGACGGCGCGACTGGACCGCTCGGCGTCAAGGAGGCGACAAAGTGGTTGAACAGCCATGGCTATCGCACGCGGCGCGGATCGACTTTTGGCGTTGGGCCGGTCCACAAGATTTTGACCAATGATTGTTATGCGAGCGGAAAATGGCCGTACGGCCAGCGCAATTCCCGTGAGGGCGGAAAGCACGCGCCGTCGAACGTGATCTACATCTCTGTCCCGGTCCTGATCGACCAAGCTGACGCCGACCGGGTGAAAGCGAAGCTCGCACAGAGCAATCCGAAGACCACGCCGCCGCGCGTCGTCAATGGTCCCTCTCTGCTTACGGGACTCGCCGTCTGCGCATCCTGCGGCTCCGGAATGACCCGGACAGGAACGACCAACCGTCAGGGAAGATCATACTCATATTATTCCTGTGCGGGTTGCCAACAGAAGGGCAAGACCGTTTGCAAGGGCCGCCACGTCCCCGTGGCGACTTTGGATGAAATCGTACTGACCAATTTAAAGCAGCAGGTCCTGGCTCCAGATCGAATTGCCGAGATACTGAGATCGTTGATGGAGCGCCATGCAACCAAGAGCGAGTCCGTCGATCGCAGGCTTCTCACCCTGCAGCGGGAGGTCAGCGATGCCGAGGATCGACTCAAACGGCTCTACCGATCCATTGAGGATGGCATTGTCGAACTCGATGACATTCTGCGCGAACGTACCGCCAGCCTCAAATCCGAACGGGAACGCGCCAAGGCCGCGCTCGATCGCGCCCGGTCCCAATGTGGCACGGTCGCAGCAATCGATGCCCAGAAGATAGATGCCTTTGCGCGCCTGATGACCGAGAAGCTTGATAACGGCGATACCAACGCCAGAAAGGGCTACATCCGCTCAATCATCGACGCGGTCGAAGTCGATGATCAAGCCGTCAGGATCATCGGCAGTAGAGATATCCTGCAAGCCGTCATTGCAGGCAAACAGAACACGAACGGAGGAGTTCGTGGTTTTGTACGCAAATGGCGCGCCCGAAAGGATTCGAACCTCTGACCCCGTGATTCGTAGTCACGTGCTCTATCCAGCTGAGCTACGGGCGCGTGCCGCGATGTTGGGGGCCAAACAAAAGTCAGGGCCCGCCGACATCGAATGCGTTTGGCAAACCTTGGTCTGCGAAAGCGGGCCATAGCTACCGGGTCGGACCCGGCTTGGCAAGCACCCTTGAGCGCTTATTTCACTCCCGTGACATGCTGGAAAAATCGCTCAGGCGCGGGCACGCTCGGTGCGGATACTGTGCAGTTCCACCGGCCGGTCAGGAAGGCTTATGCGGAAGGTGGCCCCCAACGTGCCTTCCACCAGATTAATGTCGCCGTCATGGGCACGGACCAGTTCGGCGGCGATTGCCAGACCCAGGCCGCTACCGCCAGGGCGGGACGAGCCTTGAAACGCCTCGAACAGATGGTCGCGCGCCCGTTGCGGGACACCGGGGCCGGTGTCGGACACTTCGAGAATGGTCACAGCACCTTCGCGCCGGCCGGTGATGCGGATCTGCTGCGGGGCGGCATCGCTCTGCGGCTGGCCTTCGAGCGCCTGGGCCGCATTGCGGACCAGATTGAGCAAAATGCGAAACAACTGGTCGGGATCGGCATCGACCATCAGCCCGCGCTCGATGGCATTGACCCAGCCGATCGAGGCGTCGGTGGCAAGCCCCGCCGATTCGCGGACTTCATTAACCACCGGTTCGACCAGCATCATTTTGCGATCCGGTGCCGCTTCCTGCGCGCGACCATAAGAGAGCGTCGACTGGCAGAAGGCGATAGCGCGCTCCAGCGAGCGCATCAGCTTCGGCGCGAAGCGCTGCACCCGCGGATCCGGCACGCTGGACAGCTGATCCGACAGCAATTGCGACGAGGCCAGCAGGTTGCGCAAATCGTGATTGATCTTCGAGACCGCGAGGCCCAAGGCGGCAAGGCGGCTCTTCTGATGCAGCATCGAGACGAGATCGCGCTGCATGTCGGACAGCTCGCGCTCCGCCACGCCGATTTCGTCGGCACGCTGGCTCGGCACGATGATTCGCGCCGAACTTTCGGGGTTTTCATGGAACGCGACGAGATTGGCCGTCAGATTCCGCATCGGCCGCACGAATAGATAATGCAGCGCCAGATAGACCAGCCCCGCCGAGAGAATTGCCAGTCCCAGCGACACCCACAACAGATTGCTGGAGAAACGATACATCGCCTGCCGCAGCGGCAGTTCATCGACCACTACTTCGATGAATTGCGCTCCACCAGGCGCCGGACCGATGATTCGCATCGTCTGATCGCCACTCTCCAGCATGACTTCGAACGCATCGACAATCGCCGACCATACGGTCATCGACCGCATATCGATGTCATGGTCGATCTGTGCGGGCAGATCAGCGCTGGCGAGCAGACGGCGCTGCTGGCCCATCTTGATGGCCACCGCACGGGCGCCGATGCTGCTCAGGATTTGTCGCGACAGCGATTCCGGGACCATGCCGAGCGGCGCGGCATCCAGCACCAGCGCTGCCGTATTGGCCGCGGCCAGCCTGTCATTCAGACGATTGATCCGAAAGTTGGCGATCGACGGAACATAAATGAGAATTTCGGCAATCAGCACCAGCGGAATTGTGAGCAGCAAAAGCTTGCCCGACAGCCCCAGCCGTCGCATGGGGCCAAGACTGAACGAGGGCTCGAGGGGCTTTTCGCCGGCCGAAAACACAATATTGGCCTCTGATTTCACGGTCTGACGTTGAACTATCGAGAGATATGGGTCCAACGACGATTTGTTACGATGATCTTCGCGTCCATTTCTTAAATCCGTCCGCTCAGCGAACAAACTCCAGCCATAGAGCAATTTCATAACCGCCAACAACCTGAAAACACCGAACAAATGGGATTAATCCCATAGTTCCAGGAATTTGGCGGACCGGAACACCGCTACAGGGCAACATTGACGAAAACAGGACGCTCCCGTATAAGCCCGCCAACTGTCCGCGATGGCCCGGTTTTAGATCGGGTGCGGCTCGTCTTTGGGCCGGAAATGGCTCGCTGAGCCAGCATCTTAGGACTTACCTCAAATTACTCGGCGAATTGCCCGGTCAGCGGAGAACGACCCGTGAAGCGGACTTATCAACCCTCGAAACTGGTGCGCAAGCGCCGTCACGGCTTCCGCGCTCGCTTGGCGACCGTTGGCGGCCGCAAGGTTCTGGCTGCGCGCCGCGCACGTGGCCGCAAGCGCCTGAGCGCCTGATCGGATCTCTTCCGAGAGTTCATCATGGACCGGTTACGGCAGCGGGCGGACTTTCTCGCCGCTGCCAATGGGCCGCGGGTGAATAGCCCTGCCTTCGTGATGCAAACCCGGCGACGTGACGACGACGGCCCGATCCGGGTCGGCTTTACCGTGACCAAAAAAAACGGAACCGCCACCGAGCGGAACCGGATCCGGCGCAGGCTTCGCGAACTGGTGAAGCGCGTCGATGTCTTATCCATGCGACCTCACAGCGATTATGTGCTAGTCGGCCGTCGTGTCGCGCTCCAACGCGATTTTACGACCATGCTCGACGACCTCCGTTCGGCGCTGCACCGCCTCGATCGGCAATCCGCTAAGATGCAATCTTCTAAAACTGACGTGACCTGACGCTCCCAGCCTGCCACAAGCGCGCAGCTGGCCGCGAGAGCCGCACCCGCATTTGAATGACGAGACCTGAACGATGATCGATAATCGCAACACCATCATTGCCGTCATTCTGTCCGGCCTGGTGCTGATCGGCTGGCAATATTTCTACAACATTCCCCAGATGGAGAAGCAGCGCGCGCAGACCGCGACGCAGACCCAGCTCGCCAATCCGGCCGCACAGCCAAACGCCACGCCCGGTAGCACGACGCCAACGGCGAACTCCACCGCCGCAGGCGGCGCACCGGCGAATGTAGCTCCGGCCAATGCTCCGGTCGTCAGCCGCGATAGCGCTATCGCAGCGTCGCAGCGCGTCAAGATCGACACCCCGCGCATCTCCGGCAGCATCGCGCTGAAGGGCGCGCGCATCGACGACATCTCGCTGACCAAGTTCCGCGACACGGTGGATCCGAAGTCTCCGGCGATCGTGCTGTTCTCCCCCTCGGGCACTGCCGCGCCTTACTATGCCGAGTTCGGCTGGGTCGCCGCCGCCGGTGCAAACACCAAGATTCCCGACCAGAACACCCAGTGGCAGCAGGAAGGCTCCAACGCGCTGACGCCGACCACGCCAGTTGTTCTGAAGTACAACAACGGCGACGGCCTGACCTTCACCCGCACGATCTCGATCGACGACCGCTATCTGTTCTCGGTCAAGGACGACGTCAGCAACATCGGCAACGCGCCTGTGACGCTGTATCCGTTCGCGCTGATCTCGCGTCACGGCACGCCGCATGTCGAAGGCTATTACATCCTGCATGAAGGCCTCGTCGGCTATCTCGGCGACCAGGGCCTGCAGGAATACGGTTACAAGAAGATCGACGAAGCCAAGGCGGTGAATTTCAAGGTCACCAATGGCTGGCTCGGCATCACCGACAAATACTGGGCTTCGGCGCTGCTGCCCGATACCAATGCGCAGCTGCAGGCCCGGTTCTCGTCGAATCTGAGCGGCACCCAGCGGACCTATCAGACCGACTATCTGCAGGATGCGCAGACCATCGCCATCGGCGGCACCGGCACGGCAAATGCCCGCCTGTTCGCCGGCGCCAAGGAAGCCGCGACCGTCGGCATCAACTTCCCGCTGGCCGTCGGTCTCGGCGGCTACAATCAGGCACTCGGCCTCAACCACTTCGACCTTCTGATCGACTGGGGCTGGTTCTACTTCATCACCAAGCCGATGTTCCTGGCGCTCGACTGCTTCTTCCACCTGTTCGGCAATTTCGGCATCGCGATCCTGCTGGTGACGGTGCTGGTGAAGCTGATCTTCTTCCCGCTGGCCTCGAAGTCCTACGCCTCGATGGCCAAGATGAAGGCCGTGCAGCCGCAGCTGGCGGCGCTCAAGGAGCGCTTTCCCGACGACAAGATGAAGCAGCAGCAGGAGATGATGGAGATCTACAAGAAGGAGAAGATCAACCCGATCGCCGGTTGTCTTCCCGTCATGTTGCAGATTCCGGTGTTTTTCTCGCTCTACAAGGTTCTGTTCGTCACCATCGAAATGCGGCACGCGCCGTTCTTCGGCTGGATCAAGGATCTGTCGGCGCATGATCCGACCAACCTGTTCAATCTGTTCGGCCTGATCCCCGTCGATCCGACGACGATTCCCGTGTTCGGCCACTATCTCGCGCTCGGCATCTGGCCGATCATCATGGGCATCACGATGTGGTTCCAGATGAAGCTCAATCCGACACCGCCGGATCCGACGCAGAAGATGATCTTCGACTGGATGCCGCTGATCTTCACCTTCATGCTGGCCGGATTCCCGGCAGGTCTCGTGATCTACTGGGCATGGAACAACACCCTCTCGGTGCTGCAGCAGGCCTACATCATGAATCGCAACGGCGTGAAGGTCGAACTGTTCGACAACGTGAAGTCGACCTTCGTGAAGAAGAAGACGACCTGATCAAACCAAGTGGCTGACGTCCCCGGCGCGAGCCGGGGCGCGAAGCCCGGAAAGACTTCGCATGACCACTGACACCGATGCGAAGCTGATCGAACAGGGGCGCCTGCTGTTCGCCGGCGAATGGAAGTTCATCTGGGCCTCGCCCTCGATCGAGACCCTGCCGCCAATGGCAGGGATGGAAGTGGCCTTTGCCGGCCGCTCCAATGTCGGCAAATCCAGCCTGATCAACTCACTGACAGGGCGCAATGCGCTGGCGCGGACCTCGCACACGCCCGGCCGTACCCAGGAGCTGATCTTCTTCGAAGGTCCCGACGGCTCCGACTTCCGGCTGGTCGATATGCCCGGCTATGGCTATGCATCGGCGCCCAAGGTCAAGATCGCGTCCTGGACCAAGCTGATCTACAATTTCCTCCAGGGCCGCGCGAGCCTCGCGCGCGTCTATGTTCTGATCGACTCCCGGCATGGCCTGAAGGATGTCGACCTCGACGTGCTCAAGTCCCTCGATCGCTCCGCGGTCAGTTACCAGATCGTGCTGACCAAGGCCGATCAGGTGAAGAAGAGCGAGCTCGACAAGACCTTCGAAGAGGTCCGCACCGAACTGCGGACTCATCCGGCCGCCTTTCCCGACGTGCTGGTGACCTCGTCGCGCACCGGTGACGGCATGGCCGAATTGCGGGCCGCGATGGTCCGCCTGTTGAGCGAGCGCAATTGATGTCCCGCTTTAGCCTGTTTCGGATTCTTGTCATCCTGGCCGGCGTGATGGGCGCCGACGGCGTCATTCTCGCCGCCGTTTCCGCGCATCAACCCGACGCGACCCGGCTGGCCTCGGCCTCCTCGATGCTGCTGTTTCATGCCGCCGCCATTCTCGGCGCTGTCGCTTTGATCGAGCGCGGCGTCGCCCACCTGCAGATCGGCCTGACAGCGGCCTTCGGCTTCGTCATTGCTGCCGCGATCTTCGCGGGCGACCTGACGCTGCGCCAATATGTCGGTCACGGCCTGTTCACAATGGCCGCACCGACCGGCGGCGCCCTGCTGATCCTGAGCTGGCTGGCGCTGGCGGTATCCGCAGCTTGGCCGCGCAGCGCCTGACGCCGGGCCACTGGACAGGGCAGCGATGCTTTGCGCGGCGGCAATCAATCGGCTAGAACGCGCCGCAGATTGCTCACCGTGAGATCCGCTTCATGACCGACGCGCCCATCATCAGTGCTCTCGACCAGGCCCGCATCCTGTCGGAGGCGCTGCCCCACATGCAGCAATATGACGAAGAGACGATCGTCATCAAATATGGCGGGCACGCCATGGGCGCCGAGGATACGGCCCGCGCATTTGCCCGCGACATCGTCCTGCTGGAGCAGACCGCCATCAATCCGGTGGTCGTGCATGGCGGCGGGCCGCAGATCGCGCAGATGCTGCAGCGTCTCGGCATCAAGTCGGAATTCGCCGCCGGATTGCGCATTACCGATGCCGCGACCATCCAGATCGTCGAGATGGTGCTGGCCGGCTCGATCAACAAGCAGATCGTCAGCTATATCAACGAAGCCGGCGGCAAGGCCGTTGGCCTGTGCGGCAAGGACGGCAACATGGTCACCGCGTCGAAGGCGACGCGGACCATGGTCGATCCGGATTCCAACATCGAGAAGGTGGTGGATCTCGGCTTCGTCGGTGAGCCCGACAAGGTCGACCTGACGCTGCTCAATCAATTGATCGGCTATGAACTGATCCCGGTGCTGGCGCCGCTGGCATCCTCACGGGACGGCCAGACCTTCAACGTCAATGCCGACACCTTTGCCGGTGCCGTTGCTGGCGCCTTGAAGGCCAAGCGTCTGCTGCTTTTGACCGACGTGCCGGGCGTGCTCGACAAGTCGAAGAAGCTGATTCCTGAATTGTCGATCAAGGACGCCCGCAAGCTGATCGCCGACGGCACAATTTCCGGCGGCATGATCCCGAAGGTCGAGACCTGCATCTACTCGCTCGAACAAGGCGTCGAAGGTGTCGTGATCATCGACGGCAAGATGCCTCACGCGGTCCTGCTCGAACTCTTCACCAACCAGGGCACGGGCACGCTGATCCACAAGTGATGGACGCGCCACACCACACGTCGTCATGGCCGGGCTCGTCCCGGCCATCCACGTTTGGTGGTTTGCTCTTGCTCGGCGGGGTCTTGCTGCTCAGCCTGTTTACGACGGCCGCCCGCGCCGACCTCAAACTCTGCAACCGCATGAGCTATGTCGTCGAAGCCGCCATAGGCATCGACGACAGGAGCGCCACCGCGACCCGCGGATGGTTTCGCATCGACCCGGCGCAGTGCCGCGTCGTCGTGCAGGGCACGCTGACGGCCGACCGCATCCTGCTTCATGCCCGCGCGCTCAGCATCTATGGCGCATCACCCGTGGCGCAGAATGGCACCGACAATCTGTGCATCGCACCGGATAATTTCGTCATTGCCGCCGCACGTCAGTGCCGCGCCGGGCAGTCGCAAGTACCGTTCACGATGATCAAGCCGACGCAGACCGACGACGGCAATATGGTCGCCTATCTCGCCGAAGACAGTGAGTATGATGACGAGCAGGCCAAGCTCGCTGCGATTCAGCGCCTGCTGGTAATCGCCGGCTATGACGCCGCCCCCATCGACGGCGTCGACGGGCCGAAGACCCAGAGCGCGCTCTCGTCATTCCTCAAGAGCCGCGGTCTTGCGGCCGACGTGGTTTCAACGCCGAATTTCTTCGAAACCATGATCGCCGCGGTGCAGGCGCCCTCCGCGACCGGCCTCACCTGGTGCAACGATACATCCTACAAGGTCATGGCGTCTGTCGCGACCGACGACGGCAAAGGCGTTGTCAGCCGCGGCTGGTATCGCATCGAACCCGGCAAATGCCTGCGGCCGGACGTCGTCGGTCAACCCAGACAGATCCTCAGTTTCGCCGAGGCCGTCGACGATAGCGGTCGCGCCATCAAGCTCAACGACAAGCCGTTGAACTGGGGCGGCGTTCGCTTGCTGTGCACGCGCGAGAGCAAATTCGAGATTCGCGAACACAGTGACTGCAATACCCGCGGCCTCACCAGCGCCGGCTATGCCATCGTCGATATGTCGGGCGGCGGCAAGACGCTGCGCTTCGCGACGCCGTGACGACCGGACAACAGAGACAATCAATGACCCTGCCGACCAAATCGCCCCGAGCCTTCAACCATATCGAGACATGGGTGTTTGATCTCGACAACACGCTGTATCCGCACCACGTGAACCTGTGGCAGCAGGTCGATGGCAAGATCCGCGACTTCGTCGCAAACTTCCTCAAGGTCTCGCCTGACGAGGCCTTCAGGGTTCAGAAGGATTATTACAAGCGCTATGGCACCACCATGCGCGGCATGATGACCGAGCACGGTGTCCGCGCCGACGACTTCCTCGCTTTCGTCCACGAGATCGATCACTCGCCGCTGGAGCCCAATCCGGTGATGGGGGCCGCCATCGCGCAACTGCCCGGCCGCAAGCTGATCCTGACCAACGGTTCTGTGGCGCATGCCGGCGCCGTGCTGGAGCGTCTGGGCTTCGCCGATCAGTTCGAAGCGATCTTCGACATCATCGCCGCCGATCTCGAGCCGAAGCCCGCACAGCGGACCTATGACAAGTTCCTGCGCCTGCACGGCGTCGATCCCTCCAAGGCCGCCATGTTCGAGGACCTGTCGCGCAATCTCGTGGTACCGCACCAGCTCGGCATGACCACCGTCTTGATCGTGCCCGACGGCGCCAGGGAGGTTGTCCGCGAGGATTGGGAGCTGGAAGGCCGTGACGACGACCATGTCGATCACGTCACCGACGATCTGACCGGGTTTCTGGCTGCGCTGAACACGGCACGCCAGGGCGGGATGGCGGCCGGCGCGTCTTGACTCTCCCGGACCAAATCCCGACAAAAGCCTTCGAAATCATCAAATCTCTGCCCATTTTGCCCAAGGAAATCGCGATGTCGCTGACCGCCCTCGAATCCACCATCAATGCCGCCTTTGATGCGCGCGACAGCGTCAACCCCTCGACCAAGGGCGAAGTGCGCGACGCCGTCGACCAGGCACTGAACCTGCTCGACAGGGGTGAGGCGCGCGTTGCCGTTCGCGCCGACGATGGCAAGTGGACGGTCAATCAGTGGCTGAAGAAGGCTGTGCTGCTGTCGTTCCGCCTCAACGACATGACCTCGATCTCGGGCGGTCCCGGCGGTGCACCGTGGTGGGACAAGGTGCCTTCGAAGTTCGACGGCTGGAGCGACGACCAGTTCCGCAGCGCCGCGTTCCGCGCCGTGCCGGGCGCCATCGTGCGCAAGTCGGCCTTCATCGCCAAGAACGTCGTGCTGATGCCGTCCTTCGTCAATCTCGGCGCCTATGTCGATGAGAGCTCCATGGTCGATACCTGGTCGACGGTCGGCTCCTGCGCTCAGATCGGCAAGCGCGTGCACATTTCAGGCGGTGTCGGCATCGGCGGCGTGCTGGAGCCGCTGCAGGCCGGTCCGGTGATCATCGAGGACGACTGTTTCATCGGCGCCCGCTCGGAAGTCGCTGAAGGCGTCATCGTCCGCAAGGGCGCGGTGCTGGCCATGGGCGTGTTCCTGGGCGCATCGACCAAGATCGTCGATCGCGAGACCGGCGAAGTGTTCGTCGGCGAAGTACCGGAATATGCGGTGCTGGTCCCGGGCAACCTGCCCGGCAAGCCGATGAAGAACGGCCAGATCGGCCCCTCCACCGCCTGCGCGGTAATCGTGAAGCGCGTCGACGAGCGCACCCGCTCCAAGACCAGCATCAACGAGCTGCTGCGCGACTGATTGTCGTTCCGGCCGGTTTGCGCGTAGCATCGCGCAGACCGGACCGATCCGTTGACCTGGGGCTGCCATGGACTGGACCACGCTGCTTTTCAGCTTCAAGGGACGGATCAATCGCGGCAAATACTGGCTCGCGATCCTGATCTACATAGTGGCCTGGATCGCCTTCGGGACTGCTGCCGTGATGTGGCTCGGCGGCTTTGACACCGATCGCCTGTTCAGCATGGTCGGCGGCGCACTGCTCCTGTGGCTGGCCGCCATTGTCCTCATCACCGCCGGCACATGGTCCGGCATCGCCACCGGCATCAAGCGGCTGCACGACCGCGAGAAGAGCGGGTGGTGGATCCTGGTGTTCTGGCTCGGGCCCAGCGTGCTCAGCGGCATCGGCAGCACCAGCAGCGCAAGCACCAGTTTCGTCTTTCATATTGCCAGCTTCGCCGTGACCATCTGGGCCATCGTCGAGCTGGGTTTCCTGCGCGGCACAGCGGGGCCGAATGAATACGGTCCCGATCCGCTCGCCGAACTAGCCACTGCACCAAGGATCTGATGTCCACCACCGCGCTGTCGATCGCTCAAGAACTGCTTCGCTGCCCCTCTGTCACCCCTGCCGATGCCGGCGCACTTGGTGTGCTCGAACGGCTGCTGACATCGGCAGGCTTTACCGTGCATCGCGTCACCTTCAGCGAGGAAGGCAGCGCCGATATAGATAATCTTTACGCCCGCATCGGGACTTCCGCGCCGCATATCTGTTTCGCCGGCCATACCGATGTGGTGCCGCCCGGCGATGAAGCCGCATGGACCCATGGCGCGTTTTCCGGCGACGTGAAGGACGGGCTGCTCTACGGTCGTGGTGCCGTCGACATGAAGGGGGGTATCGCCGCCAGCGTGGCCGCCGTGCTGGACTATCTCGCAGCGAATGGCGGCCAACCAAAGGGGTCGATCTCGTTCCTGATCACGGGCGACGAGGAAGGCATTGCGGTCAACGGTACGGTGAAGCTGCTGCAATGGGCCGCCGAGCGCGGCGAAAAGTTCGATCACTGCATCGTCGGCGAGCCCTCGAATGTCGAGGAGATGGGAGACACCATCAAGATCGGCCGCCGCGGCTCGCAATCCGGCACGCTGGTCGTCGACGGCGTGCAGGGCCATGTCGCCTATCCGCATCGTGCGTCCAATCCGGTGCCGGACATCGCTGCGCTGATCGTGGCACTCAGCGGCGACCCGCTGGATCAGGGCAATGCGCAGTTTCAGCCGTCCAATCTCGAATTCACCTCGGTGGATGTCGGCAACACCGCCAGCAACGTGATCCCGGCGCAAGCGCGCGCGAAATTCAACATCCGCTTCAACGATCGTCACACGCAGGCATCATTGCGCGACCTGATCGATTCACGCGTCGCGGCTGCTGCTGGCAATCGCATTCGCGCGCATGTGATCTGGGAGCCGAGCAATTCGGATAGCTTCGTCACAAAGCCGGGCGCGTTCACCGATACGGTCGTCGCAGCGATCAAGGACGTGACAGGTCGCACGCCTGACTTGAACACCGGCGGCGGCACTTCCGATGCGCGTTTCATCAAGAACTATTGCCCGGTGATCGAATTCGGCCTGGTCGGCCAGACCATGCACCAGATCGACGAACACACGAAGGTGTCTGATCTGGAAAAGCTCACCCAAATTTATCATGGCGTGCTGGATCGGTATTTCGCATGAACGGCAAGATTCTCGTCCTCACCGCGCTCGAAAGCGAGCTCGACAAATCGCGCGCGCCTGCCGAGATCGAGGTGATTTTCACCGGCGTCGGCAAGATCAACACCACGATCGCAACGCTTCAGGCGGTGCAGGCCATGCAGCCCAAGCTCGTCGTGAACTACGGCACCGCCGGCAAGCTGAACACCAAACTCAGCGGCCTCGTCGAGGTCAGCGACGTGATCCAGCGCGACATGAATGCTGAGCCGTTGGCGCCGCGCGGCCGCACGCCCTTTGCGCCAGATCTCGACCGGCTGGTCTCGGGCCAGCGCGGCGTGGTCTGCGGCAGTGGTGACAGTTTCGTCACATCCACCGATCCCTGGCTGGTAGCGAACAATGTCGACATCGTCGATATGGAGCTGTTTGCCATCGCGCAGGTCTGCCTGCGCCACGGCATCCGCTGGCGCGCCTTCAAGTTCATCACCGACGACGCCAATGATGTCGCCCATGAGCACTGGACGGCGAATGTCGCCAATGGCCAGGATCTGTTCTGGGACACGATGAAGGGTGTGAAGGTCTAGTAGTCGACCTTTACCAGATACAAACCGTCGGGCGGCGCCACGATGCCGCAGGCGCTGCGATCCTTTGCAGCCAGAGCAGCAGCCAGATCGTCCGGCGTCCAGCGGCCATTGCCCACCCAGACCAGCGAGCCAACCATCGAGCGCACCTGGCTGTGCAGAAACGAGCGTGCGGAGGTCGTGATGGTGATCGCCTCGCCGTTCTGCGCGACGTCGAGCTGATCGAGCGTGCGGATCGGCGACTTGGCCTGGCATTCAGTATCGCGGAAGGTCGTGAAGTCGTGCCGCCCGAGCAGGCGCTTGGCGGCCTCGCTCATGGCCGCGACATCGAGCGGACGCGGCACGCGCCAGACACGGCCGGCATCGACAGCGAGATTCGCCCGCCGATTGCTGATCCGGTAGACATAGTGGCGTTTGATCGCCGAGAACCGCGCCTCGAAATCGTCAGGCACGACATCCGCCGACAGCACGCCGACCGGATGCGGCCGCAGATGGGCATTCATGCCGTCGCGAAAGCGACCGGGCACCAGCACTTTCGGCACGTCGCAATGGGCGACCTGGCCGAGTGCATGGACTCCGGCATCGGTGCGGCCGGCGCCGTGAACGCGGATCGGCTCGCCGCAAATGGCCTCCGCAGCACGCTCCAGCGCGCCCTGCACCGTCAGCGTCGCATTGGCTTGCACCTGCCAGCCGGAGAATGGCGTCCCGTCATACTCGATGATCATCTTGTAGCGCGGCATCAGAGCATGATCCCGAAAAGTGGCCACCGGTTTTCGGACAAGATCATGCTCATGAAAGGCGCAGCGGCGGCTTCAGCGGCGTACCGCGCAGGAATTCACTGGCCTTCATCGGCTGCTTGCCCGCGCGCTGCAGATCGATGATCCGGATCGCGCCATGCCCGCAGGCAATCGTCAACCGATCATCCAGCAATGCGCCGGGGGCACCTGATCCCTGCGCCAGTTCGCAGCGCAGGACCTTGACGCGCACCGATTCACCCTCGATCGGCACTTCGCACCACGCGCCGGGAAACGGCGACAGACCATGGCAATGCCTGAGCACGTCACGTGCCGGCTTCGACCAGTCGATCTTGGCTTCGGCCTTGTCGATCTTGGCAGCATAGGTGACGCCGACATCGCTCTGCGGCGTCAGGCTCAGCCGGCCCCTTTCCAGCGCGCCCATGGCACGCACCATCAAGTCGGCGCCGAGCGGCGCTAGTGCATCGTGCAGGTCCAGCGCCGTCATCGCATCGGTGATCGCCAGCCGCTCGGCCATGGCGACATCCCCGGTGTCGAGACCGACATCCATCTTCATCACCATGACGCCGCTCTCCGCGTCGCCTTCCATGATCGCGCGATTGATCGGTGCCGCACCGCGCCAGCGCGGCAGCAGCGAGCCGTGCAGGTTGAAGCAGCCGAGCGGCGGCACATCGAGAATGTTCTGCGGCAGAATCATACCATAGGCGACAACCACCGCAGCTTCGGCCTCATGCGACCGGAATTCGGCTTCCGCCTCCGGCGTCCGCAGCGTCTTCGGGGTGAAGACGGGAATGCCGAGCCGCTCGGCCTCGCGCGCCACAGGCGTCGGCTGCAGCTTCATGCCACGGCCAGCGGGCTTTGCTTCGCGGGTATAGACGGCGGCGATCTCATGGCCATGGGCCACGAGTTCGAGCAGCGTAGGCACCGCGAAATCCGGCGTGCCCATGAAGATCAAACGAAGCGACATAGGTCGGAGCCGATCTGTTGCAGCGTTACGCGGAGAAACCTACTCCGCGCGCTTGGCGAGCTTGGTGAACTTCTTCAGCACGCGATCGCGCTTCAGCTTGGACAGGTAGTCGACGAACAGCACGCCATTGAGATGATCGATCTCATGCTGGATGCAGGTTGCGAACAACCCGCTGGCTTCTTCCTCGATGGTCTTGCCGTCGAGGTCCATATAGCGGATCCGCACCGTCGCCGGACGCTCCACTTCCTCGTAATATTCAGGGATCGACAGACAGCCCTCTTCATAGACCGAGAGTTCTTCCGAGGCCCAGATGACCTCTGGATTGATGAAGACACGCGGCTTCTTGCCGTCCTCCTCATCGTCCTTCTTGGCGATGTCCATGGTGATCAGCCGCAGCGGAACCGCGATCTGGATCGCCGCCAGCCCGATCCCGGGTGCGTCATACATCGTCTCGAACATGTCGTCGGCGAGCTTGCGCACCTCCGACGTCACCTTCTCGACAGGTTTGGAGATCAGCCGCAACTGTTTGTCCGGCAGTATAATGATTTCACGAATGGCCATGGCGGGCGATTTAATCTGCGCGCCTGTCCGGGTCAATCCGTTGGAAATGCAGGGGCTTCGAAGGCCGTTAACCCATCGCTAACCATGCCAATTAAGGCAGGGTTAACCGTGTCGGTTAGGCTCCGCCTGACCACATTTCTTAGGCTTCGGTTAACCAAGAAAATTCATCTTGCATTGACCATAAACGTTCCCCCTTCGTTCGCTTCATTACCCGAATCGGCTACAAGGATGGGATGAACGAGATCCTTTTCATGATCGGCGACACGCCGGTCACCACCGGCGTGGCATTGATGGGCTTCGGTGCTCTGGCGCTGGGTTTGCTGCTCACCATCGCCATCATCATCGCCCGCTCTGGTAGCCGCGGCGCCGCCATGGCCATGGCACAGGCGATCCGGGCCGATGAACTGGAAGAACGTCTCAGTGAAGTTTTGAAGGCCCAGAACGAGGCCACCGGCCGCGTCGACGCCATGGGGCAGGCCCTGGCGGGCCGTCAGGCCGACATGGCACGCGCAGTGTCCGAGCGGCTGGACTCAGTGACCCACCGTGTCGGCCAATCCATGGAACAGACCACCCGCAACACCATGGAAAGCCTGAGCGCGCTGCATGAGCGGCTGGGCATCATCGACAACGCCCACAAGAATCTCACCGACCTGACCTCGCAGGTGACGACCTTGCGCGACGTGCTCGCCAACAAGCAGTCGCGTGGCGCCTTCGGTCAGGCGCGCATGGAAAGTATCGTCAAGGACGGTATGCCGAGCGGCGCCTATGCGTTCCAGCACACCCTGTCGTCCGGCAAACGGCCGGATTGCGTAATCTTCCTGCCGGACCAGCGCCCGCTGTGCATCGACGCGAAGTTCCCGCTGGAAGCCGTTACCGCGCTGCATGACGCGCGCAGCGACGAGGAGAAGAAATATGCGGCGCAGCGCCTGCGCGCCGACGTGATGAAGCATGTCACCGATATCGCCGAGAAATATCTGGTGCCCGGCGAAACGCAGGATACGGCGCTGATGTTCGTGCCGTCGGAGTCGGTTTATGCCGAGATTCACGATGGTTTCGACGACATCATCCAGAAGGCCTATCGCGCCCGCGTCGTGCTGGTATCGCCGTCGCTGCTGATGCTGGCGATCCAGGTGATGCAGCAGATCCTGAAGGACGCACGGATGCGCGACGCCGCCGACCAGATCCGTACCGAAGTGCTCAATCTCGGCGACGATCTCGGCCGCTTGCGCGACCGCGTGATGAAGCTGCAGACCCATTTTGGGCAGGCCAATGAAGACGTCCGCCAGATCCTGATCTCCGCCGACAAGATCGAGAAGCGCGCCGGCCGCATCGAGGAACTGGATTTCAGCAAGAGTGAGCCCGCCACCGAGGTGGCCCCGGTCATGGCCAAGACCGCCGCTCCCGACATGTTCGCGCCGCTGCCGCGCAAGATTCAGGCGGGGGAATAGAGCGCTCTTTAGCCTCTCCCCGCTCTTTGCGGGAGAGGCTAAAGAAAGCGAGCCCGAATCTGCTAATCCTCGTCCCATGACCAGCGCGCCTGACTCGTCCGAAGCCGCCCTCACCCTGAAGCCCCGTGCCTCCTGGCGTGAGAGCATGGCGGTATACACGCAGCCCCGGGTGCTGATTGTGCTGCTGCTTGGCCTATCGTCGGGCCTGCCGCTCGCGCTGTCAGGCTCGACACTCCTAGTGTGGATGCGCGAATCCGGTGTCGATCTCGGCACCATCGGGCTGTTCGCCCTCGTCGGTACGCCCTACACGCTGAAGTTCCTTTGGGCTCCGCTGGTCGACGCGCTGCATGTGCCCTTCTTCACGCGGCAATTCGGCCGCCGCCGCGGCTGGCTGGTGTTCTCACAACTGTTGCTGATCGGAGCGATCCTGCTTCTGGCGCTGACCGACCCCGCCCGCTCGCCACTGTTCGTCGCCCTTGGCGCGCTGCTGGTGGCTGCGATGTCATCGACGCAAGACATCGTCGTCGATGCATTTCGTGTGGAGAGCCTGCCGGAAAGCGAACAAGCCGCCGGCATGGCCTCCTATGTCGCCGCCTACCGCATCGGCATGCTGATCTCCACCGCCGGCGTGCTGTTTCTGGTCAGCGCCTTCGAGAGCACCGGCATCGCGCGCTCCACCGCATGGATGTGGGGCTACGTGACGATGGCTGCGATGGTGTTGATCGGCACGGTCACGGCACTGGCCGCCACGGAGCCCGAGCAATCCGCACAGGCCGAAGCCGCCACCCGTGGCGACAGTGCCTTCACACGCGTGGTCCAGGCCGCGATCGGTGCGTTCTCCGAATTCCTGGCCCGCAAGGACGCCTGGGCCGCGCTGGCCTTTGTCGTGCTGTTCAAATTCACCGACGCGTTTTCCGGCACCATGACGGCGCCGTTCGTGATCGACCTCGGCTTCACCCGCAACGACTACGCCGCCATTGTCAAAGGCGTCGGCCTTGCCGCCACGCTGATCGGCGGCTTCGCTGGAGGTTTTGTCGCGCGGCGCTATTCACTGGCGGCGAGCCTGTGGATCGGCGCTGTGTTGCAGGCGCTGTCCAATCTCGCCTTCTCATGGCTCGCCATCGTCGGCGTCAATCAATGGGCGCTGGCACTGGCCATCTCGGTCGAGAACTTCACCAGCGCCATCGGCACGGTGATCTTTGTCGCCTACCTTTCGGCGCTGTGCAAAAACCCGCTGCACACCGCCACGCAATATGCACTGCTTACGGCATTGGCTGCTGTAGGACGAACTTATCTGTCGGCAGGTGCCGGCTATGTCGCGCAGGCGACGGGATGGCCGATGTTCTTCGCCATCAGCGTCATCGTCGCGGTACCGAGCCTGATCCTGCTGATCTGGCTGCAGCGCCGCGGGCATTTCGAGATGCTGGGACCGGTGCGGGTTTAGCCAAAGCGAACTCAGTTCGGCTTCGTCACCACGCTCCACTTCGTCACCAGCGCTTCGCTCATCTGCCCGGCCTGCTCGGCGCAGGCGACCTCAGCGATCTTGAGCGCCACTTCCTTGCCGACGAGCTTCTTCAGCTGCGTGGCCTGGGCGTCATTGGCAACCACGATCTCGAATGTCTCAGGTCCTGTCTCAAGATTGCACAGCCCCGCAGGCGCCGGCAGGCGACGCGGCTCGCTGACCACTTGATACACATTGGTGCGTTTGCCCTTGGCATCACGGCTGCGCATGGCATTGAGCTGCCCGGTCAGCACGTCACCGATCTTCATCGTCTTCGGTGCCACTGGTGCGGCTGGCGCAGCCGGTGTTTCGGTCGCGCCGCTGGCAGCCGTAGCAAACAGGCCGGCCGCGCAAATCACCGCGGCCCAGGTCGGAAAAACCTTCAAGTCGTATCGTGTCATCAATGCTCTTCCAGTTTAAAACAGCGTCCGCTGCCGCATCGCGGCCGACAGCGTGCCTTCGTCAAGATAATCGAGTTCACCGCCAACCGGCACGCCATGTGCCAGCCGCGTCACCTTCACATTGGCCTCCTGCAGGAGGTCGGTGATGTAATGGGCCGTGGTTTGTCCATCCACCGTCGCGTTCAGCGCCAGGATGATTTCGCTCACCTCGGAATCATGCGCACGTGACACCAATGCGTCGATGGTCAGATCCTGTGGGCCGACACCGTCGAGCGGCGACAGCGTTGCACCCAGTACATGATACTTGCCCGTTGTCGCGTGGGCGCGTTCGAGCGCCCACAAGTCCGCGACATCTGCGACCACCACGATTGTCGAAGGATCGCGGCGCGGGTCCGTGCAGATGGTGCAGGGATTTTGCGTGTCGATATTGCTGCAGACCTTGCAGACCTGAATCCGGTCGATCGCGACCTGCAGCGCACCGGCCAGCGGCGTCATCAACGCCTCGCGCTTCTTGATCAAATGCAACGCAGCACGCCGGGCCGAGCGAGGGCCGAGCCCGGGCAGCCGCGCGAGCAGTTGAATCAGGCGCTCGATTTCCGGGCCGGCCGTGGACGCCATCTCAGGTGAGACCCATCCCCGGCGGCAGACCGAGGCCGCCGGTCAGCGCCTGCATCTTCTCCTGCATCGCGGCTTCCGCCTTGCGGCGCGCATCGCCCAGCGCGGTGACCAGCAGATCCTCGAGGATCTCGACCTCTTCGGCTTTGACCAGCGACGGATCGATCTTCACCGCCTTCACTTCGGTCTTCGCAGTCATGCGTACCGACACGAGACCACCGCCGGAAATGCCTTCGACCTCGACATGGTCGAGTTCGTCCTGCATCGCTTTCATCTTCGATTGCAGCTGCGCTGCCTGTTTCATCATGCCGAGAAAATCAGCCATGAGTTTTCCTTCGCAGTTCGATTAATCGTCGTCGTTCAAATTGTCGGCTGCATCGTCGCTGATCAAGTCGCTATCGCTACCGCCGAATTCCGGCGGCTCAGGGGCGATGACACGAACCTCGACTTTCGCACGCGGAAACCGTGCCAGCACTTCCTTGACCCGCGGATCGGCTTCCGCCGCGCGTTGCCGCTCGTTCTTCTGCTCCAGCTGCTGATCGCGCAGCGTCGGCTGTCCCTGCTCGTTGGACACGATCACGGCCCAACGCCGGCCGGTCCATTGTTCGAGCTTCCGCGACAGATCGTTGATCAGCGTGCGCGACGCCGTGCGTTCCATCGCAAGTTCAAGCCGCCCGTCCTCGATCTTGATCAGGCGCACATCGGCTTCGAGCGCTCCGCGCACCATCAGGTCGCGTTTCTCGCCGGCCAGTGCGACGAGTTCAGGAAAGGTGGAAATCTTCAGCACCGCTGCGGGCGGCGCATCTGCCATCCCGACCTGCGGCCGCGGCGACGGTTCGGCACTGCCGCGCTGCATGGTCGGGCCGCGCGATGCGCTCGACGACATCGTCGGCATGGCGGATGGCATTTGCGCTGACGGCAAGGATGCCGACGGAACGGACGATGGCGCGGCGCGGCCGCCACCATTGCCGGAGATCATCGGCGACGAACCGCCATTCTGATCGAGCATCCGGATTGCTTCGTCAGGCGTTGGCAAATCGGCAACATAAGCGATACGCACCAGCACCATTTCGGCGGCGGCAGCGGGGCGCGTCGCGCCCTGCACTTCGGTGATGCCCTTGAGCAGCATCTGCCACATCCGCGACAGCACGCGCATCGACAGTTTCGCGGCAAACTCGCGGCCGCGCACCCGCTCAGTCTCGCCCAGTGCGAGGTTGTCGGCGGTGGCCGGCACCACCTTGATGCGGGTGATGAAATTGACGAACTCGGCAAGGTCGCTCAGCACCACCACGGGGTCGGCGCCGGTGTCATACTGATCGCGGAATTCCTTGAAGGCGGCGGCAATGTCGCCGCGCGCCAGCGATTCGAACAGGTCGATGACGCGGGTGCGATCGGCAAGCCCGAGCATCTGGCGCACGTCATCGGCGCGGACGGTTCCGGCGGCATGCGCAATCGCCTGATCGAGCAGCGACAGCGAATCGCGCACCGAGCCTTCCGCGGCACGCGCGATCGCAGCCAGCGCTTCCGGCTCGATCTCGACCTGTTCCTTGGCCGCGATATTGCCGAGATGCGTCATCAGCACATCGGCATCGACACGCCGCAGATCGAAGCGCTGGCAGCGCGACAGCACCGTCACCGGAACCTTGCGGATTTCGGTGGTGGCGAACACGAACTTGGCGTGCTCCGGCGGCTCTTCCAGCGTCTTGAGGAAGGCGTTGAACGCCTTCTCCGACAGCATGTGGACTTCGTCGATGATGTAGACCTTGTAGCGCGCGCTCGAGGGCGCATAACGCACGCCGTCGGTGATCTGGCGCACGTCGTCGATGCCGGTATGGGAGGCGGCGTCCATTTCCAGCACGTCGATGTGCCGGCTTTCCATGATGGCCTGGCAGTGCAGGCCCGGCACCGGCATGTGGATGGTCGGCCCCTTGACCGAACCGTCCGGCAATTCGTAATTCAGCGCCCGCGCCAGGATGCGCGCGGTGGTGGTTTTGCCCACGCCGCGGACGCCGGTCAAAATCCAGGCTTGCGGAATGCGCCCGGCCTCGAACGCGTTCGAAACCGTCCGGACCATCGCTTCCTGGCCGATCAGATCCTCGAATGTCGTGGGACGGTATTTGCGCGCCAGCACCCGGTAGCCGCGACCGGAACCCGACACGCTCTGGCTGTTCGCCGGACTGTTCGTATCGGCTCCGGAATGTCCAGCATCAGCCATCGAACGGTCCGCGTATCTCTCTGGGCTCGGCAGTTACAGCGCGCTGCGCTTCGCAGAAAATTTACAGCGTTTTCGGGCGAAGTGGAAACCAGTTCGCCCAAAACAGCTGTTCTGCGGGAATTTAAGTAGGAGACTGACGAGCGACCCGATCCGGACCTCGTTAGGGCTGCTTCCTTCCGGACCTGACCCGATTGGCGAGTGGCTCGTCCACCGCCAATCTCCCGGTGCTTATTTGGGGCCAAAATGGTCGGAAAGCAAGCGCGGCGCATGCCGCAAGTCCGCCGCAAGATTTGCGCAACAAAGTCGCAGGAAAACATGGTTCAAACACGCAAAAGCGGCCATGACGGGAGTTGTCTGCGCAGACGCTTCCTGCGACGCTGCGCGCCTTAATTGAGAGTCCGAATGGCCCCCTCCTCGACCTGGTCGCTGCACGCGCAGCTGCAACAAGACACCATCGACATCGGCGACCTGCCCCTCAGCCGCGTGCTGGTCGTCAAGGATGCGCACTACCCCTGGCTGATGCTGGTGCCGCGCCGCGCCGATGTCACCGAGATCATCGATCTCGACGAGGTCGCGCAGAGCGCGCTGATGACCGAGATCAACCGCGTCGGCCGCGCGCTCAAAGACATCACCAAATGCGACAAGCTCAATGTCGCGGCACTCGGCAACATGGTGCCGCAGTTGCACGTCCACATCATTGCGCGCCGCAAGACCGATGCCGCATGGCCGCGGCCGATCTGGGGCGTGATGCCGCCACTCGCCCATGACGCCGCCGAAGTGCAGCGCTTCATCTCAGAACTCCGCCGCAAGATCTGGCTCGGTTGACCATCATGACAAGCACCATGTTTCCGCTCGGCCATCCGGCCTTCGTGTCCAACACGCTCGATCGCGCCGCCCATCTGCGCTTCAACGACGAAAAGCTGTTCGCGCTGGAAGGCAAAAGCTCCTCTCGCGCTTACGTCATTTACCGCGACTCGCTGGTGATGAAGAAAGAAGGCGACAGCCAGCGCGCGCTCCTGACCATCGGCGAAGCGCTGACATTCGGCGCCAATCCCGGCACTGTCTTTCTCGGCCTGCGTGACGGCGATGCCGTATTCGGCATGGGCATCGGCGCACCCGCCGTCGAAAAGCTGCTGACCCGCGATGATGTCGTCGTCAGCGAACTCCGCGGCATGGCCATGCAGGGCATGGTGCCGCCGGAACAGCTTTCGGCGGTTGCACAGGCCAAGTCGCTGGTGTCCTGGCA
Source organism: Tardiphaga sp. (assembly GCF_041424195.1). Classification (NCBI taxonomy): domain Bacteria; kingdom Pseudomonadati; phylum Pseudomonadota; class Alphaproteobacteria; order Hyphomicrobiales; family Nitrobacteraceae; genus Tardiphaga; species Tardiphaga sp. Next base: position 55,023 of record NZ_JBGMOE010000079.1, read on the forward strand.
TCAGCGCCACGGGTTTTGCGCCAATTGCGGCGCCAAGTCGTCGATGGCCGAAGGCGGCTGGAAGCGCGTTTGCCCGAGCTGCAAGACCGAGCATTTTCCGCGCACCGATCCCGTCGTCATCATGCTGGTGGAGAAGGGCGACAAGTGTCTGCTCGGCCGCCAGAAGCAGTTCGCACCCGGCATGTATTCGTGCCTCGCCGGCTTCGTCGAGGCTGCCGAAACCATCGAGGACGCGGTGAAGCGCGAGATATTCGAGGAATCCGGCATCCGTTGCACCGACGTCACCTATTACATGACGCAGCCCTGGCCATATCCGTCATCCCTGATGATCGGCTGCTCGGCCCGAGCCATCAGCGACGAGATTACCGTCGACAAGATGGAACTTGAGGACGCCCGGTGGTTTGACCGTGACGAGGCGATGCTGATGTGGAAACGCGAACACCCCGACGGGCTCGCGGGACCGCATCCATTCGCCATCGCGCATCATCTGCTCGGTCGCTGGCTGCATCCCGACCAGGCCTGACCACACGAGGACGTCCTCATGAGTGCCAAGCCCACCCGCATCCTGTGCATCGGCCTGCCTGTTCGCGACCTGACCTTTGCCGTCGAATCCGTACCCGGGCGTGGCCAGAAATTCCCATCCCAACGTTTCGCCCAGATCATCGGCGGAAACGCACTCAACGCCGCCATCGGCGTCAGCCGACTGGGTGGCCGCGCGTCGATGACCGGGCCAATGGGCGACAAGAACGAGACCGCCGACCAGTTCCTGTTCGACGACCTTGCCAAGGAAGGCATCGACTCCGCGCATCTGGTGCATATGCCCGGCCTCGTGACACCGATCTCGGCCGTCATGATCGATCCCTCCGGCGAGCGTACCATCGTCACCTTCCGCGATCCGGACCTCTGGAAAGTGAAGCTGCCCGACCACGACCTGTTGCTGAAGGACTGCGACGCTATCCTGATCGAAAGCCGCTGTGCCGGCTTCGCCACCGAGCTTTGCATCGAGGCGCGTCATCGCGGCATTCCGGTCGTCGTCGATATCGACAGCACGCTGTCGCAGCGCGAGGGCCTGCTGACCGCCTCCTCGCATCTGATCTTTTCGGACGATGCGCTGCAATCGACTGCCGGCATCACCGACAATCTCAAGGCGCTGCAGAAGATGGCGACGTTGACCTCCTCGTTCCTTGCCGTCACGCGCGGCCCCAAGGGCACCCTGTGGCTCGACGAGCATGGACATCCGAAGGAAACCCCGGCTTTCCCGGTTCACACCGTGGACACTCTTGGCGCCGGCGACATTTTCCACGGCGCCTTTGCGCTGGAATTCGCGGGCGGCAAGTCGGTACCGGAGGCGCTGCGCTTCGCGTCCGCTGCCGCGGCCCTGAAATGCACCCGCTATGGCGGCGCCTTTGCGTGCCCGCAACGTGCTGAAGTCGAACAACTTTTAAGGGAATCCAGAGTCGGCGCCCTCTCCTGAGGACACGCAAGGCTTGCTTTAGAAGAATGTTCTATATATGAGGTTACACGCCCTCATAATTAGAACAAAGTTCTTCCCATGACCGATATCGCCGACCAGCCCCTTGAATCCACCCGCCGCCTCGATGCGATCGATCGCAAGATCCTGACAGTCCTGCAGGAAGACGCTTCGCTGTCAGTGGCCGAGATCGGTGACCGCGTGGGGCTTTCGTCTACACCGTGCTGGAAGCGCATCCAGCGCCTCGAGGCTGATGGCGTGATCCTCCGCCGGGTCGCCCTGGTCGATCAGAACAAGATCGGCCTCGGTATCTCGGTATTCGTTTCGGTGGAGAGCGGCGACCATTCCGACGTCTGGCTGAAGAAATTCGCCGACGCCGTCAGCGCAATGCCCGAAGTCATGGAATTCTACCGGATGGCCGGCGACGTCGACTACATGCTGCGCGTCGTGGTTGCGGACATGCAGAGCTATGACGTGTTCTACAAGAAACTGATCAGCGCCGTCGCGCTCAAGAACGTCACCTCCCGCTTCGCCATGGAGAAGATTAAGTCGGTCACGGCGCTGCCGGTGCCATCCATGCCGGCCGGCTGAGTAATTTCGCGCGCGTCGCCCGGTCAGACCGGGCGATGGGGATGGGGGATGGGGGTGCCCCATCAATCGTTCTTTTCGATTGAATCAACAATAACGATCAATTAGATTTATTGATCGAACGGCATGATGGTGATGGCCAAACTGGAGTTTGGCCCATGACCGTTCTTTCCGACAATGCGAACCCCACATTCGCTGCGCGCAGCCTGCCGCTTCTCCCCGGACTGGCGCTCACAGCCGCCATCGCCGGCACCGCATTCGCTATGCGCGAAATCCCCTATGTCGGCTTCGCCAGTCCGATGATCCTGGCAATCGGCATCGGCATCGCGATCCAGAACACATCCGGCATGCCGGCCGCAGCCGAAGCCGGCATCACCTTCTCCATGCGCAGCATCCTGCGCTTCGCCATCATCCTGCTCGGCCTGCAGCTCACCGCAGCGCAATTGCTGGAGGTTGGCGCCGTCGGTCTTGCGGTGATCGCGGCGACGCTCGTTGCAACCTTCGTCTTCACCACCTGGCTCGGTCGCGCGATGGGCATCGACCGCAAGCTTGTCGAACTGATTGCCGCCGGCACGTCGATCTGCGGCGCCTCCGCCGTGATCGCCACCAACACGGTGACCCGCGCATCTGACGAGGACGTCGCCTATGCCGTCGCCTGCGTCACCATCTTCGGTTCGATCGCCATGTTCGCCTATCCGTTGCTCTCGGGCGCGCTGCAGCTCGACCCACATCATTTTGGACTATGGGCTGGCGCTTCGATCCACGAGATCGCCCAGGTCGTCGCGGCCACCTTCCAGCAGAGACGTGAAGCCGGCGATTTCGGCACCATCGCCAAGCTCTCACGCGTGATGATGCTGGCCCCTGTGGTGATTGCGCTCGGCCTGCTGGCGACGCGTCGCGCACGCGCTCCCGGAGCAGAAGCCGGCAATACCAAAGTGCCGATGCCGTGGTTTGCCTTCGGCTTTGTGGCGATGGTGATCGTCAACAGCCTCATTAACGTCCCGCACGCCGCGATGAATGTGATCGTGCCGATCACGACCTTCCTGCTGACCATAGCGCTCGCCGCAATGGGGCTGGAAACCAATATCCAGAAGCTCCGCGCCAAGGGCCTGCGCCCGCTGCTGCTGGGCGCTGCGGCCTTCCTGTTCATTGCCAGCTTCAGCCTCATGCTAGTGAAGCTGACTACTTAATTTTTTGACGCGTTTTCCTGAGCGAACCGGCCTCCACTTCGCTCGAAAACGCTATGACGGAGATCACATGACGCTCGAACAGCTCCGGATCTTCGTCGCCGTCGCCGAACACGAGCACATGACGCGGGCTGCCGAGAGCCTGCATCTCACCCAGTCTGCCACCAGCGCCGCCATTGCAGCGCTGGAAACGCGTTATGCGACGCAGCTGTTCCACCGCGTCGGCCGCCGCATCGAACTCACCGAGATTGGCCGCGCCTTCCTGATCGAAGCCCGGGCCGTGCTGGCACGCGCCGCCGCCGCGACGACCGTTCTGACCGATATGGCCGGCATGACGCGCGGCTGCCTTGCGCTGGCCGCGAGCCAGACCGTCGGTAACTACTTTCTGCCGCCTGTCATGGCACGCTATCGGCAGCACTTCCCCGGCATCGACCTCAGCCTCCGCATCGGGAATACCGAACAGGTGGCCGGCTGGGTGCGCGATGGCGAAGTCGATCTCGGCATCGTTGAAGGCGCGGTTGACGATCCGGCCCTCGCGACCCGGCCCGTCGGCAACGACGAACTGGTGCTGGTGGTCGGTCAATCGCATCCATGGGCGCAACAACGCACCATCGCGCCAGCTCAGTTCGCGGAGACGCATTGGGTCCTGCGTGAGGCCGGCTCCGGCACGCGCGCCATCGCACAATCGGTGCTGGAGCACTCAGGAAGCGCGCCCGACCATATTCGCATCGCCATGGAGCTGCCGTCGAACGAAGCCGTTTGCGCGGCCGTCGTGGCCGGCGCAGGCGCGAGCATCGTCTCGCGCCTGGCCGCCGCCGCCCTGATCAGCAGCGGCGCTCTCATTGCCATTGATGCCGAGCTGCCGACACGGCGCTTCGTGCAGCTACTCCACAAGGAGCGTTACGTCACGCAGGCCGCAAGGGAGATGATGGGGATGATTGCAACGCCCTGACTTAACCCCTCCCCGCCTAGCGAAGCTTCACTTCGCCGGGAGCGGGCGAGGTTAAAGAAATCAAATCGTCTGGTTATATGCGCCGACTTCCGGATGCGTACGCAGTACCACATTCATGGCTTCAAACATGTCATGCATGCGCGCATCGGAGACCGGGCTTTCGACCACCACCACCAGCTCCGGCTTGTTGGATGACGCCCGCACCAGGCCCCAGCTGCCATCCTCGCAGGTGACGCGCACGCCGTTGACGGTGACGAGATCGCGGATCGATTGTCCGGCGACCTTGTCGCCCTTCTTCTGCGCATCCTCGAAATGCTTCACCACCGCAGCGACGACACCATATTTGGTCTCGTCGGCACAATGCGGCGACATGGTCGGCGACGACCAGGTCTTCGGCAGCGCCTCCTTGAGATCGGCCATGGTCTTGCCCGGCGCGCGGTCCATCATTTCGCAGATCGCAATCGCCGAGACGAGGCCATCGTCATAGCCGCGGCCGACCGGCGCATTGAAGAAGAAGTGGCCGGACTTCTCAAAACCCGCGAGCGCCTTCAGCTCATTGGTGCGGCGTTTCATGTAGGAGTGGCCGGTCTTCCAGTAGGTCGTCTTGGCATTCTGCTTCTGCAGTACCGGATCCGTCACGAACAATCCGGTCGATTTCACGTCGACCACGAAGGTCGCATCCTTGTGAACCGCCGACATGTCGCGCGCGAGCATAACGCCAACCTTGTCGGCGAAGATTTCCTCACCGGTGTTGTCGACAACGCCGCAGCGATCACCGTCACCGTCAAAACCGAGGCCGACATCGGCCTTGTGTTCGAGCACCGCATCGCGGATCGCGTGCAGCATTTCCATATCTTCCGGATTCGGATTGTATTTCGGGAAAGTATGATCGAGCTCGGTATCCAGCGGGATCACCTCGCAACCGATCGCTTCCATCACCTGCGGCGCGAACGCGCCTGCGGTGCCGTTGCCGCAGGCAACAACGACCTTGAGCTTGCGCTTCAGCTTCGGCCGATTGGTGAGATCGGCGATATAGCGTGCCGGATAATTCTCGTGGAACTGATAGGAGCCGCCGGCCTTGTTCTTGAACTCGGCATTGAGCACGATTTCCTTCAGCCGGGTCATCTCGTCCGGACCGAAGGTCAGCGGCTTGCTGGCGCCCATCTTCACACCGGTCCAGCCATTGTCGTTATGCGAGGCCGTCACCATGGCGACACAGGGCACATCAAGATCGAACTGTGCGAAATAGGCCATCGGCGTCACGGCGAGGCCGATGTCGTGGACCTTGCAGCCGGCGGCCATCAGGCCGGTCATCAGCGCGTATTTGATCGACGCGGAGTAGCCGCGGAAATCGTGTCCGGTGACGATTTCCTGCTTCTGGCCGAGTTCAGCAATCAGCGCACCGAGCCCCATGCCCAGCGCCTGAATGCCCATCAGGTTGATTTCCTTGCCGAACAGCCAGCGCGCGTCATATTCGCGAAAACCCGTGGCCTTTACCATCGGCTCGGATTCGTAAGCGTAGGTATTCGGCACGAGCAAGGGCTTCGGCTTCGGAAACATCGGAGAACCTCGCATCAATTGGGATCAATCTTGAATGCGCAGGCTTAGCCTTTGCGCACGCCTGTGGGAAGACGTGCGGGTATTCAAGGGTGCGAGTTTGTTTGAAATTGGGCTACAGCCCCAATGGATGACGATATAGGTACTACTGTTCGAGCACCATACGGCCATCTGCATATTCGAAGCGTTTCAACTTCGACAGAAACGACAGGCCGAGCAAATTCTCGGATAGCGCCTCATCGGGCAGCACCATCGCATCGACATCACGAACAGTGAGTTCGCCGACCTGCACGACAGCGATTCGCGCGCGCGCCGCCTTCAGCGTTCCGTTCGCCGTTGTCACCGTGGCGTTATAATCGGCACGCGACGGACGCAATCCAAATCGCGCCGCCGACTTTTCATTCAATGCGATGACAGATGCGCCAGTATCGACCATGAAGCCGATACGCTGGCCATCGATATTCGCCTCCGTCTGGAAGTGACCTCGCGCATCGCGCGCAATCGACAGGCTGCGGATACCGGCCTTTGCATTGCCTTGTGTCGTGGTCGCGGGTGATGCCGCCTTCGCCATGGCCGGCGTCGTCGCCGTCATCTTGTCGGCCATCTGCGCCATCACGGTACCCAGACCGATCAGGATCGCCGCGAAGAACATGATACTACGCATACGCAACCTCACTGAACGCAACCAGGGGAACCGCGAGTTCATCACACGGGCTCACCACCGTCCGTTCAGGACGGTCTTTCAGACTGCTATTTTCGCGAAAAGGATGAGCGAAGCGTTAATGAGCGGCACTTTGCCTGATGATCACGTCCCGCGCGGCTTCACGCGGCGCGTCGGCAGCGCATTGGCGGGATCTTCCGGCCAGGGATGTCGCGGATAGCGGCCGCGCAGGTCGGAGCGCACATCGAGGTAGCTGCCGCGCCAGAAGCCCGGCAAATCGCGCGTCACCTGCACCGGGCGCTGCGCCGGCGACAGCAATTCGAGCACCAGCGGCACCTTCCCTTTCGCGACCGATGGATGCGTATTCAGCCCGAACAATTCCTGCAGCCGGACGGCAATGGTCGGACCCTGATCGGCTTCATAGTCGATCGCCAGCACGGTCCCCGTCGGCGCCTCGAAATGCGTCGGCGCCTCCCGGTCGAGCCGCGCGCGCAGCTCCCATGGCAGCAGGCCCATCACGGCATCGGACAGATCGCCGGCCGAAAAATCCTTCAGCGAGGTCTTGTCGAACAATGCCGGCATCAGCCAGCTCTCGCGCGCTGCAGCGAGCGCAGTGTCGGACAGATCGGGCCAGACGTCGCCTTCCGAGGCACGCAGGAACATCACGCGCCCCCGCCACTGCTGCAGCGCCTTCGACCATGGCAGGCGGTCGATGCCCGCGGCGACCAGACCATCGGCGAAGACGCGCGCGGTGTCTTCGGACGGTTTCAGCGTGAACGGCGCTTCCGACAATGTGATCGCATGCAGCACACGCTTGCGACGGCCGCGCAGCGACATCGACGCCCGATCGAAACTGACATCGTCGGTATTCTCGATCTGATCGGCGAAACGCGTTTCGATATCGGCCTGCGCGATCGGCGCCGCCAGCAGGATACGGCCATTGGCGGCGGTGCCGGTGAGCTCGGCCACCGCGATATAGGGCGCCCGCGCGAGCGCGGCGCTTTGTTCGATCGACGCGCCCCGACCATTGGCCAGCACGAAACTGCCATTGCCGCGGTTCCTGGCCACACGATCGGGGAAAGCGAAAGCGAGCATGGTGCCGGTGGTGAGCACCTCGTTCTCTTGGGCCGAAGAAGATTTTTCAACCTGCGACGCCCAGCGCTCCGCCAGTTGCCGCGCGCTGCCGGCGCGTTGCGAACGATCACGGCGGAACAGATCGAGACGATGATCGAGATCCACACTGTCGCCGCCAAGCCCGCGCTCGGTGAGGATGGCAGCGATCTCGGCAGCCTCCTCGCCATGACCGAAGCGCGCCGAATCCACGATCATGCGCGCCAGCCGCGGCGGCAGGGCCAGCGCGCGCAGCGCGTGGCCTTCCTCGGTAATGCGGCCATCACCATCCAGCGCGCCGAGTTCGCCGAGCAGGCCGCGCGCTTCCTTCAGCGCAGGCGCGGGCGGCGGATCAAGGAAAGTCAGTTGGGCGGGATCGCTGACGCCCCATTGCGCGAGATCGAGCACCAGTGTCGACAGATCGGCACTGAGAATTTCCGGCTGTGTATAGGCCGGCAGCGATGCGGTCTGCGGCTCGTCCCACAGCCGATAGCAGATGCCGGGCTCGGTACGTCCGGCGCGGCCACGGCGCTGATCGACCGCAGCGCGCGAGGCACGCACGGTCTCCAGCCGCGTCAACCCGATATCCGGCTCATAGCGCGGCACGCGGGCGACGCCGGAATCGACCACGATGCGCACGCCTTCGATGGTCAGCGAGGTCTCGGCAATCGAGGTTGCCAGCACCACCTTGCGCTGCCCCTGCGGCGCAGGCTGGATCGCGCGGTCCTGCACGCCGGCATCGAGTGCACCGAATAAAGGGACGATCTCGATGGATGCATCCTGCACGCGCTCGGCGAGAAAGTTTTGCGTGCGACGGATTTCTGCAGCGCCCGGCAGGAAGGCCAGCACCGAACCGGGATCAGCGCGCAAGGCGGTCGCGATAGCGTCGGCCATCTGCCGCTCGAGCTGGATATCGGACTTGCGGCCGAGATAGCGCGTCTCCACCGGGTAGGCGCGCCCCTCGCTGGCGATGACCGGCGCGTCGCCGAGCAGTTTTGCGATGCGTGCACCGTCGATGGTCGCCGACATCACCAGGATGCGCAGGTCCTCGCGCAATCCGGTCTGCGCATCGCGCGCCAGAGCGAGTCCCATATCGGCATCGAGCGAGCGCTCATGGAATTCGTCGAACAGCACCGCGCCGATATCCTTCAACTCGGGATCGTCGAGAATCTGCCGCGAGAAAATGCCTTCGGTGACCACTTCGATCCGGGTATTGCGCGAGATCTTCGAGCCGAAGCGGACGCGGTAGCCGACCGTCTCGCCGACGCGCTCGCCCAGCGTCTTCGCCATCCGTTCGGCGCTGGCACGGGCTGCGATCCGCCGCGGCTCCAGCATGATGATCTTTTTGCCCTTCAGCCATGGCTCATCGAGCAGCGCCAGCGGCACACGCGTGGTTTTGCCGGCGCCCGGTGGCGCCACCAGCACCGCAGCGTTGCCGGCTTCCAGCGCGCCTGACAGGTCGTCCAGCACAGCATCGATGGGCAGGGATGTATCGAAGGTTCGGGTCAAATCAGGCTCTGCAATGGTCCCGGCTGTCATACGCGGCAGCGGAGCGGCGGACCATCCCACATTCCTTAACCCGCGTTAACCACCCCGCCAAACTCGCACTGCCGCGACCATTTGGGCGGCATAATTGAGGTTCAGAGAAAGGCAATTGAAACCGATCTCGTCTCATGATCCTGCCAAAAGAAGCGCCGAACAGGGGATACCGATGACCACCAGTGGCACCTTCGCCGTGGCCGACCGCGCGGCGCTGTCAGGCACGGAGCGAATCGACTGGGTCGATTACGCCAAGGGCATCTGCATCATCATGGTGGTGATGATGCATTCGGTGCTGGGGGTCGAATTGGCCGCCGGCCAGACCGGCTACATGCATCTGCTGGTGGCCTTTGCCAAACCGTTCCGGATGCCGGATTTCTTCCTGATCTCGGGACTCTTTCTCGCCCGTGTCATCGACCGTGACTGGCGGACCTATCTCGACCGCAAGGTCGTCCATTTCCTGTATTTCTACGTGCTCTGGGTGACGATCCAGTTCGGTTTCAAGGCGCCAGGCTTTGCCGCCGAACGTGGCTGGGCCTATGTCGCCAACCTCTATCTGATCTCCTATATCGAGCCATTCGGCACGCTGTGGTTCATCTATATGCTGCCGGTGTTCTTCATCGTCACCAAGCTGGCACGGCGCATGCCGCCGCTGATGATCTGGGGCATCGCCGCCGCGCTGGAGATGGCGCATATCGCCACCGGCTGGACGATGATCGACGAATTCTGCTCGCGCTTCGTCTACTTCTATTCCGGCTATCTGTTTGCCACGCAGGTGTTCGCGCTATCCGATCGCGCCCGTGCCAAGCCGGCGATGGCGCTGGTCGGTCTCGCTATTTGGGCGCTGATCAATGCCGCGCTGGTTTACGACGGCTGCAGCGAATGGCCCGTGATCTCGCTGATGCTCGGCTTTGCCGGCGCGGTGGCCATTATCGTGATGGGCACGCTGCTGGCGAAGATGCAGTGGCTCGGTTTCATCCGCTTCTTCGGCGAGCATTCCATCGTGATCTATCTCGCCTTCTTCCTACCGATGGCGACATCCCGCGCGTTGTTGCTGAAGTTCAGCCCGTTCGACATCGGCACGATCTCACTGCTGGTGACGCTCTGTGGCGTCATCGGCGCGCTGGTGATCTGGAGGCTCGCGCTGCTGGTCCACGCGAACTTCCTGTTCGAACGTCCGGCGGCGTTCTGGATCGCGCCGAAGAAGAAAAGCGCAACGCTGCAGGCGGCTGAATAGTCCCGCCAAAACTCACGGCACCAGATATAACGAACCGCTGGTCCGCCCGGCTTCGAGATCGCCCTGCGCGCGCGCCGCATCGGCGAGCGAATAGGCGGTTCCGCTGACCTGCAACACGCCTTTCGACAATGCAGCCAACACAGCCGCCGCGCCGCGGTGATAGTCCTCCATGTGATTCATGTAGGCCATGACGCTCGGCCGTCCCAGCATGATGCTGCGCCGGGGGCCGAGATCGTTGACATCGATGGGCGGGATCGGCCCGGCGGCCTGGCCAAAACTCGCCACAATACCAAACGGCCGCACGCAGCCGAACGTCTTGGCCAATGTCGTTCCGCCGACGCCGTCATAGGCCACATCAACGCCGCGTCCATCGGTGAGCGCAGCCACCTCACCTGCGAAGTCGGCATCGCGGCCGACGATGACATGCTGGGCGCCGGCTTCACGTGCCATTGCGGCCTTGAGGTCTGAACCCACCGTCCCGATCACGCGGGCGCCGAGGTGCCGTGCCCAGCGTGTCAGCAACTGACCGAGGCCGCCGGCTGCGCTGTGCACCAACACGACCGTGCCGGTACTGACCGGATAGACACGCGTCAGCAGCATATAAGCCGTAATGCCCTTGAGCAGCGCCGAAGCGACAGTCGCGTCGGTGAGACCGTCCGGCAATTTGACCGCGCGCCATGCCGGCAGGTTGCGGTCGGAGGCGTAAGCGCCCACCGGTGCACCAGCATATCCGATCCTGTCGCCGACCTGCACCGAACTGACATTCTCGCCGGTCGCCATCACGACACCCACCGCCTCGGCACCGAGAACACCGTCCGCGGTTGGTGGGTACATGCCCGTGCGGTAGTAGATATCGAGGAAGTTGATGCCGATCGCAGTCTGCCGGATTCGGATCTCGTCAGGCCCGGGCCGCGGCAACTCGACAGTCACATGTTCGAGTTGCTCGATGCCGCCGGGCGACTTGAGGCGAATGATGCTGGTCATCGGGTGATCTCCTGGGAAGGTGAGCCACTTTGCAGCATCGGCCCGATATGCAAAATTCCTTATCTCTGCATATTTGTTGTGAGATTTTGCACATGCCTGATTGGGAAGACCTGCGTCATTTCGTGACGCTTGCGCGTGAAGGCTCGCTATCCGCCGCGGCCCGCGTACTGGGTGTCGATCACGCCACCGTGGCGCGTCGCGTAGCCGCGCTGGAAGCCGACACCGGCATGAAACTGGTCGATCGCCGCGCGCGCAGCTACGTGCTGACCGATACCGGCAGGCGCGTGGCGGACACCGCGGCGCCGATGGAAGATGCGGCGTTTGCAGTCGAGCGCACCGCATTGGCGGCGAAAGCCAGCCTGCGCGGCGACATCACCATCAGTTCACCGCCGTCTCTGACCAACGCACTCATCGCGCCACACCTGCTCCGGTTGCGGCAGCGTCATCCCGGCATCCGCCTCACGCTGATCGGCGAAAAGCGCGCAGCCTCGCTGAACCGACGCGAGGCTGACATCGCCGTACGCCTGTCCCGACCGACCGAACCCGGCCTGATCGCGCGCAAGGTCGGTTCATTCGGGTTCAGCCTGTACGGGTCGCCACAATATCTGAAGGAGACACCGCCATCGGCCTTCGCCTTCATCGCCTATGATCGCAGTATGGATGACTCTCCACAGCAGAAGTGGCTGAAGGCCATCGTCGCCAGCCGTGAGATCGTGCTTTACAGTAGCGACCTCGAGAACCAGACAGCCGCGGCGCGCGTCGGGATTGGACTCGCCCTGCTGCCACATTTCATCGGCGATCCCGAACCGGGGCTGCGACGCTGCACGATCGCATCGAATGCCGTCCGGCGCGACGTCTGGCTGGTTGTACATCGCGACATGCGTGCCGCGCCGAACGTACGCGCCGTGATGGAATTTCTCGACGATTGCCTAAAGGATCTTCGACGCTAATTCATCGCAAGATCAACCGCTGGTGCAAGGATCATCGTTGCGCCGTTCATTCGTCCAGCTTCACACCGTCCTTCATATCCTCGATCTTCTTGCGGAAGCCTTCCGCGTCGCCGAAATCCGCGAAGCCGACATAGTGCGGATGCGGGCCGAGCACGCGGCGCGCGTGCTTGATCGGGCACCAATAGACCTCGGTGCGCGCGGCGACTTCGCGCACGAAAGCGGCGGCGCCATTGCAATAGGAGCAATAGGCGCAGTTCACCTTCTCGATGATGTTGAGATAGGCGAGATGATGCCGGTCGAACATCAGATAGTCGCGCCGCCGCACCTTGGGGATGCCATAGATCGGAAAACAGATCGCCTGATAGGCCATCACCCAGAGATCGATCAACACGAAGGGGATGATCAGCGAATAGATCACCGGCGCAGACAGCACGATCAGCGGATTGGCGCTGAAGAGGTATTTCGACGCGCCCACCTTGATGGCGCGCTGCAGTTTCTCGACATCCTGCTCGAATACGATCTTGCGGCGCTCGAAGCGGAAGCGCAGTTCTTCCCGCCGGCGGGTCAGCTCGGCCTCGATCTCGGCCTCCACGCCCTTCATCTTGTCCATCAGTTCGGCGAGCTCGGGCATGAATGGTCCTTCGATTGGCAATGACCGGCGCAAGGACACATGGAACAGGGCGTGGCGCAAGCCGGCCGGCATCACAAAAACCAGCGGGATGGCCGGCTGACAGACTGTCATTTCCGGCGAAAATCCTTAAGTTGCGGCCATGCCGAAAACCTCAGAAACAGCTGCCACCAAGCCCGCCACCGTCAAGCCCCTGGCGAAGGGCGACCACGTCTTTCTGGTCGACGGCTCGTCCTATATTTTTCGCGCCTATCACGCACTGCCGCCGCTGAACCGCAAATCCGACGGGCTGCAGGTGAATGCAGTGCTGGGCTTCTGCAACATGCTGTGGAAGCTGATCCGGGACATGCCACCGGACAACCGGCCGACGCATCTGGCGATCATCTTCGACAAATCGGAAGTGACCTTCCGCAACAAGCTTTACCCCGAATACAAAGCGCACCGGCCGGCGGCGCCGGACGACCTGATCCCGCAATTCGCGCTGATCCGAGACGCCGTCCGCGCCTTCGACCTGCCGAGCATCGAACAGGGCGGTTTCGAGGCCGACGACCTGATTGCGACCTATGTCCGCGAAGCCGGTGAGCGCGGCGCGACCGCCACCATCGTATCCTCCGACAAGGATCTGATGCAGCTGGTGACCGAACAGGTCACCATGTACGACACCATGAAGGATCGCCGCCTGGGGATCGCCGAGGTGATCGAGAAATTCGGCGTGCCGCCAAACAAGGTTGTCGAAGTGCAGGCACTGGCCGGCGACAGCGTCGATAACGTGCCCGGCGTACCCGGCATCGGCATCAAGACTGCGGCACAGCTTATCACCGAATATGGCGATCTCGAAACGCTGCTCGCCCGCGCCGGTGAAATCAAGCAGCCGAAACGCCGCGAGTCGCTGATCGAGCACGCCGAAAAGGCGCGGATCTCGCGACAGCTCGTGCTGCTCGACGACAGGGTGACGCTCGACGTGCCGCTCGATGAGCTCGCGGTGCATGAGCCAGACGCGCGCAAGCTGATCGCGTTCCTGAAGTTTATGGAGTTCTCGACGCTGACGCGGCGCGTGGCCGAATATGCCGAGATCGATCCGGCCGATGTGGAAGCGGAAGGCGGTTCTGCGGCGATACCGCCCGCGCGAAAGACCAGCGAAGCCGGTGGCCAGGGCGGCGACCTGTTCGGCGACGCCGAACCTGCACCTGCTTCCAAGGGCAAGACGGGCGCGACCAGCCCGGTAAGCGGTAGCGCCCATGCGACCGGTCCAGGCAGCAAGGACGTGCTCACCCCGATCTCGCTGGCCAAGGCCCGCGCCGAAGCGGCGCGAAAGCTGCCCGTCAAGCGCGACGACTATCAGACCGTGCGCACGCTCGCCGACCTCAATGCATGGATCGCGCGCGTCCTCGATACCGGTCACGTGGCGTTCGAATGCAAGGCGTCGTCGATCGATCCGATGCAGGCCGACATGGTCGGCATCGCCCTATCGCTCGGCCCGAATGACGCCTGCTACGTGCCGTTCGCGCACCGACAATCCGGCGACGGCTCCGGTCTGTTCGCTGCGGATCTCGAGCCCGATCAGATCAAACCCGCCGATGCGCTCGCCGCGCTGAAGCCGCTGCTGGAATCCGCGGGCCTGCTGAAGATCGGCTTCAACATCAAGTTCACCGCAGTACTGTTGGCCCAGCATGGCATCACCCTGCGCAACGCCGATGACGTGCAGTTGATGTCCTACGCGCTGGATGCCGGGCGCAATGCCCACGGTCTCGATGCGCTAGCCGAGATGTGGCTCGGCCATGCCATGCTGACCTTTGGCGAACTCATCGGCTCCGGCAAAGGCAAGCTGACGTTCGAGCAGGTCAAGATCGATCGCGCCACCGCCTACGCCGCGGAAGACGCCGACGTACTTCTGCGACTGTGGAATGTGCTGAAACCTCGGCTGCCGGCCGAGCACATGACCACCGTCTATGAAACGCTGGAGCGGCCGCTGATTTCCGTGCTGGCGCGCATGGAGCGCCGCGGCATCTCCATCGACCGGCAAGTGCTGTCGAAGCTCTCGGCGGACTTCGCGCAGACCGCTGCCCGCATCGAGGCAGAGATTCGCGAGATCGCCGGTGAAGAGGTTAATATCGGCAGTCCCAAGCAGTTGGGCGATATCCTGTTCGGCAAGATGGGTCTGCCCGGCGGCAACAAGACCAAGACCGGTGCGTGGTCAACGTCCGCGCAGGTGCTCGATGACCTCGCCGAACAGGGTCACGAATTCCCGCGCAAGATTCTCGACTGGCGCCAGGTCTCCAAGCTGCGCTCGACCTATACAGATGCGTTGCCGAATTACGTGCATCCGCAGACCCACCGCGTCCACACGACTTACGCCTTGGCAGCGACGACGACGGGACGCCTCTCATCCAACGAACCGAACCTGCAGAATATCCCTGTGCGAACCGAAGACGGCCGAAAGATCCGCCGTGCCTTCATCGCCGCCCCCGGCCACAAGCTGGTATCGGCCGACTATTCGCAGATCGAGTTACGCTTGCTCGCGGAGATCGCCGACATTCCCGTACTGAAGCAAGCGTTCCAGGATGGGCTCGATATTCACGCCATGACGGCGTCGGAAATGTTCGGCGTGCCGGTGAAGGACATGCCGGCGGAAATCCGCCGCCGCGCCAAGGCGATCAATTTCGGCATCATCTATGGCATTTCCGCCTTCGGCCTCGCCAACCAGCTCAGCATCCCCCGCGAGGAAGCTGGCGCCTATATCAAGAAGTACTTCGAACGCTTCCCGGGTATCCGCGCTTATATGGACCAGACGCGCGATTTCTGCCGGGAGCACGGCTATGTGCAGACCCTGTTCGGGCGCAAGTGCCACTACCCGGACATCAAGGCTTCGAATGCCTCGATCCGCGCCTTCAACGAACGCGCCGCGATCAATGCCCGCCTGCAGGGAACCGCCGCCGACATCATCCGCCGCGCCATGACGCGGATGGAAGACGCTCTGGCGGAGAAAAAGCTGTCAGCGAAAATGCTGCTGCAGGTGCATGACGAATTGATTTTTGAGGTGCCTGACGACGAAGTGGCGGCGACGCTGCCAGTCGTGCAGCACACCATGCAGGACGCGCCATTCCCGGCGGTGCTGCTGTCCGTGCCGCTGCAGGTCGACGCACGCGCGGCGAATAACTGGGAAGAGGCGCACTAGTTTTACCGCCCAAACCAGCATCGCAGATGGATTTCGACTATCTGCGATGCTCAATCTGAAATGGTTCAGCGCCCCTTCATGAGCTACACAACGACTATCCTCAGCCGCGAGTAGCCCATGCCCCATCTCACATCCCTGCTCGGTTTCGCCCTCGTCTCGCTCGGCATGGTGCTGACGCCGGGACCGAACATGATCTACCTGATCTCGCGCTCGATCACGCAGGGGCCCGCGGCCGGCATGGTGTCGCTTGGCGGCGTGGCGCTCGGCTTCATCTTCTACATGCTGTGCGCGGCCTTCGGCATCACCGCGCTGTTGTTCGCCGTGCCCTATGCCTATGACGCGCTGCGCCTTGCCGGCGCCGCCTATCTTCTGTGGCTGGCATGGCAGGCCTTGAAGCCGAACGGGCGCTCGCCGTTTCAGGTCAAGAAGCTGGCCATCGACAGCCCGCGCAAACTGTTCGCCATGGGCTTCGTGACCAATCTGCTGAACCCGAAGATCGCCATGCTGTATCTGGCACTGCTGCCGCAATTCATCGATCCCACGGCCGGCAGTGTGCTCACGCAATCGCTGGTGCTCGGATCGACCCAGACGATCATCAGCGTCGGCGTCAACGGGCTGATCGCACTCGGCGCCGGGTCGATCGCGCTGTTTCTCGGCGAGCGACCGACCTGGCTGAAGCTACAGCGCTGGCTGATGGGCACGGTGCTCGCCGGGCTTGCCGTGCGGTTGGCGCTGGAAACAAAGCGGGCCTAGAGCCTCGGTTCTGCTAGAAGCCGAACCGAGGTCTAGCTTTTTGTTTTGACGCGTTTTCTTGATGCGAACCGGTACCCACTTCGCTGGAAAACGCTTTAATCCAGCTTCGCCTCCATACCCCGCTTCACGCCGGGCCGCGCCATCAACGCATCGTACCAGCGACCGACATGCGGGAAATCGGCGAATGACACCTTGTGGCGCTCATGGCGCCAGGCCCAGCCGAGAATGGCGAAATCGGCCACCGAGAGCGCGCCGGCGACGAATTCATGGTCGGCCAGCCGGCGATCCAGCACGCCATAGAGCCGGCGGGTCTCGTCCGAATAGCGCTTCAGCCCATAGGCGCGCAGAGTCTCGTCCTCCAGCGCGATGAAATGATGCACCTGGCCCGGCATCGGGCCGAAGCCCCCCATCTGCCACATCAGCCATTCCAGCACCGGGATGCGGTCACCGAGAGATTTCGGCAGGAATTTGCCGGTCTTCTCGCCCAAATAAAGGAGGATGGCACCGGATTCGAACACGCTGACCGGCTTGCCGTCCGGTCCGTCGGGATCGACGATGGCGGGAATCTTGTTGTTCGGGCTGATTTTCAGGAATTCTGGCTTCATCTGCTCGCCCTTGCCGATATGCACCGGGAACACCTTGTAGGGCAGGCCCATTTCCTCCAGTGCGACGGAGATCTTGCGGCCGTTCGGCGTATTCCAGGTGTGCAGTTCGATGGTCATGCGTTTCCTCTTCCGGTCTTGCCCGATCTT
This sequence comes from Tardiphaga sp., assembly GCF_041424195.1. Classification (NCBI taxonomy): domain Bacteria; kingdom Pseudomonadati; phylum Pseudomonadota; class Alphaproteobacteria; order Hyphomicrobiales; family Nitrobacteraceae; genus Tardiphaga; species Tardiphaga sp. Next base: position 72,567 of record NZ_JBGMOE010000079.1, read on the forward strand.
GTTGTCAGGTCTCTAGCATCGTCCCGATGGACGGTAAAACGAGCCGGAGAGTGTTGACGACGCCCGTTCCAGTCTGGAATGTGCCGGAAAGCGCCGATAGATTGCGCCCGGTTCAGCACAGAGACATTCATTTTGACCAAATCAGCCGCCCGCGCCCGCCTGTTCGAGATCATCCGCGACCGTTCGTTCGGTTACGGCGAGATCACATTGGCCTCGGGCCGCAAGAGCAATTTCTACTTCAACCTGAAGCCCACCATGTGCGACCCGGAAGGCGCGGCGCTGCTGGCCGAGCTGACCTATGACGCGTTGCGCGAGGACAATCTCGATTATGTCGGCGGCCTGGAAATGGGCGCCGTGCCGCTGGCCGGTGCGCTGGCGCAGCTCTCCTGGCTGAAGAACCATCCGATTGCCGCCTTCTTCGTCCGCAAGAAGCCGAAGGAACACGGCGCGCGTCTCGCCGTGGAAGGCCTCGCCAAGGGCGAGACGCTAGAAGGCAAGCGCATCGTCATCGTCGAGGACGTCACCACCACCGGCGGCTCGGCCGTGAAGGCGCTCGATGCCGTGCGCGAGGCCGGCGGTGAAGTCGTGCTGGTCTTCACCATGGTCGACCGCGACGAAGGTGCTGCAGAGACCTTCGCCAAGGCCGGCGTGGCGTTTCGCTCGCTTTACAAGGCCGGAGAATTTCTGAAGGGTTGATTCTTTATCGGCTCCGTTCGCGCGCAAAACACGCGAGGATGCAGTGAAAGGTCACGTTTTGCTTCGCTTCCTCGTTCTCGCCGCTTTCACCTTCATCGCCACGCTAGCACCCGATATGGCGCAGGCAGCCGAAGGCGCCCTCGATGGCGCCAAGCTGTCGATGTTGTGGGCATTGCCGTTCGCCGGCATCCTGCTCTGCATCGCCACCGGCCCGGTGCTCTATCCGCATCTGTGGGAACATCATTACGGCAAGTTCGCAGCGTTCTGGGCCGCGCTGGTGATCATACCGCTGTTCATCTTCACCGGTGCCACGACGGTGGTGCACACGCTGTCCCACACCGTGCTGCTCGAATATCTGCCCTTCATCCTGCTGCTGCTGGCGCTGTTCACGGTGGCCGGCGGCATCTATGTCGAAGGCAACCTGCATGACAATGTGTTGACCAACACGGCGCTGCTTGGCTTCGGCACGCTGATCGCCAGCGTGGTCGGAACCACCGGCGCGTCGATGATCCTGATCCGCCCGCTGATCCGTGCCAATGACGATCGCCGATACAACGTCCATGTCGTGGTGTTCTTCATCTTTCTCGTCTCGAACATCGGCGGCTCGCTGTCGCCGCTCGGCGATCCCCCGCTGTTTCTCGGTTTCCTGCGCGGCGTCGATTTCTTCTGGACCACCGTGCATATTTTTCCGGACACGCTGTTCGCAGCCGGCATCGTGCTGGCCATCTTCATGGCGCTGGATGTCTATTTGCATCATCGCGAAGGCAACTTTCCCAAGAAGAAAGATCCGACGCCGGATGCGCCACTGCATCTGCACGGCAAGATCAACCTGCTGCTGCTGGTCGTGATCATCGGCGCGATTCTGATGAGTGCCAATTGGAAGCCCGGCATCACCTTCACCATACTCGGCACGCCGCTCGCCTTGCAGGATCTGCTGCGCGATGTGATTTTCGTGCTGGCGACGTTTGCGTCGCTGTGGCTGACGAAGGCCGAGCACCGCAAGGCGAACGATTTCAAATGGGGCCCGATCGAGGAAGTCGCACTGCTGTTCGCCGGCATCTTCATCTGCATCGTGCCTGTCATGGCGATGCTGCAGGCTGGTAGCCAGGGGCCGTTTGCCCCGCTGGTCGCCCTTGTCAGCCATGCCGACGGCACGCCGAACAACGCCGCCTATTTCTGGCTCACCGGCATCCTGTCGTCGTTCCTCGACAATGCGCCAACCTACCTCGTATTCTTCGAACTCGCGGGCGGCGACGCCAAGGCACTGATGACGACGGGGGCCGCGACACTGGCGGCGATTTCGGCAGGTGCAGTGTTCATGGGTGCCAACACCTATATCGGCAACGCGCCGAACTTCATGGTCTATGCCATCGCCCGCGACGCGGGGGTAAAGATGCCGAGCTTCTTCGGTTACATCCTGTGGTCGGGCGCAGTGCTGATCCCGGTCTTCCTGCTGATGACATGGGTGTTTTTCATCTAGCCGCCGCGCTGGTTACCATTCATTTACCATGACGCCCTAACCTGACACCGCATCGGAGCGTTTGCGCTCCGGCACTGACATGCGGTCGCGGAGCTGGCGTTGCGTCACAATCGAACATCGTCGCGAGTCGTGCGTCCCCTGGTGCTGCTGACGGCCATGAGCCTCGGCGCGCTGACCCCGCAGATGGCATCTGCGCAGAATTTCTTCGATTTCCTGTTCGGTGGCAGCCAGCCGCAGAAACAGCAGCAGCGCCGCGGCGCCCCCGAGAGCAATTTTTTCTCGGATCCGTTCGGCCTCAACACGCCGGCCGAAGCGCCGCCGCCCCAGCGAAGTGCATCCGCCGGCGGCTCCGGTCCCGCCTTCTGCGTGCGCACCTGCGACGGCAAATATTTTCCGCTCGGCCGCGGCATGAGCCCGGCACAGATGTGTCAGGCATTCTGCCCGGCGGCGACCACCAAGATCCTGTTCGGCAGCAACATCGAAAGCGCATCGTCGAGCACCGGCGAGCGTTATAACGATCTCGAAAATGCCTTCGCCTATCGCAAGGCCCTCAAGGCCGACTGCACCTGCAACGGCCGCGATTCCTGGGGACTCGCGCCGGTCGATTTGACGCTCGATACATCCCTGCGTCCCGGCGATGTGGTTGCCACCACCAACGGCCTTGTCGCTTTCTCGGGCGTCCGCACCGGCAACACCCAGACCGCTGAGTTTACGCCAGTGGCGAACTATCCCGGCCTGACCTCCGACGTCCGTGCCCGGCTCGGCGAGATGAAGGTCGCGCCGGTCTCCGCCGAAATGATCACCGACGAAGCGCCGATGCCAGAAGCCGCGCGCGATGCTGCGCCAGTTCCGGCCCCTGCCACAACCGTCGTGCCGAAGACTGCCCCGGCCACTCGCGCCAAGCGCGCCGAGCTTCAGTAGATCATCGCCCGACGATGACGCCGATTACGTTCGGCGCCGAGAGATACTTCTCCTCGATCTCCGCACGTGCGGCCGCGCGATTCTCCGGCGTCAGCAATCCGCGCTTCTCGGCAAGGATCATCCAGCAATACCCCCACCAGTCTGTGAGCATGCCGTGGTCATCGACGAGGTCGTAGCCCTCTTCCGCCGCAAAGATCCGCGCATGCGCCTCGTCGAGCTGGTCGAGCCACGCGTGATCTTCCAGTGAGAACAGGTCATCGCTGATGTCGTCCGTCGTATAGCCCCAGACCGAGAGGCAAACGGTGTTGAACTCGCGATCGATCTGATCGTCATCGATGGGATGCCGGCGCGCCATCAGATGCAGCCGTGACAGCGACCGCGCGTAATCGGCGATTCGGGTGAGAGCAAACTGATCGAAGGCAATGGTGGACATCTAGTCCTCGCGAGCTTGAACAGACCATAGATATTGTGGGCGAATGCAACGAATCACATCGGGATATCAACAGCTTACTAATTTGTTCTTAATTTGTTCCATCTTATTTACTCCCTTCCCTCCCGTAAGGTCATCGGACTGACAGAGCTCAAGCCGATAACTCCAGCGTCCCTTTCGCCGCCGCTCGTAACGGCACAGCTCTGGTTCCACCGACTGCTCAAATCCAGGGCAGTTCCATTGCAAAAGCTCGCCACCTCCACGGGTTCCGGCAACAGTCAAATGCGCGTATGATTTTCGTCAGTGACACAGCTCAGGATGGCCGGTTTGTCAGATCTATCAGTCCCAGCAAAATTCCAGCCGGCGAACGCCCCCGTGGACGAGCTGGCGCTCGCCGACATCAAGAGCGCCATTCTCGTCAAGCTAAGGCTGGCGATCGGCAAGGAAGCGGCCTTCGCCACCAAGCACGACTGGTACAAGGCTGCCGCTCTGACGCTGCGCGACCGCATGGTGCATCGCTGGCTGACCTCGGACAAAGAGAGCTACGATGCCGGCCGCAAGCGGGTCTATTACCTCTCACTGGAATTCCTGATCGGCCGCCTGTTCACCGACGCGCTGAACAATATGGGCCTGCTGCCGCTGTTCGAAGCAGCCCTCGGCGATCTCGGCGTCGGCCTCGACGAACTCCGCAAATGCGAGCCCGACGCAGCGCTGGGTAATGGCGGTCTCGGCCGCCTCGCCGCCTGTTTCATGGAAAGCATGGCAACGCTCGGCATTCCGGCTTTCGGCTACGGCATCCGCTACGATTTCGGCCTGTTCCGCCAGATCATCTCCCATGGCGTGCAGCAGGAATATCCTGATGAATGGCTGGGCTTCGGCAACCCCTGGGAGATGCCACGGCGTGAGGTGCGGTATGACATCCACTTCGGCGGCAGTATCGAAACCATCGAGGACGGCAAGGGCCGCAAGCAGGTCATCTGGCATCCCGGCGAGACTGTCGAGGCCGTTGCCTATGATACGCCGATCGTCGGCTGGCGCGGCCAGCATGTGAACGCACTGCGGCTGTGGTCGGCGCGTGCGCCTGATCCGTTGCGGCTCGACGTGTTCAACACCGGTGACTATGTCAGCGCCAGCGCCGAACAGGCGCGCGCCGAAGCCATCTGCAAATTCCTCTATCCGAACGATGAGAGCGCTGCCGGCCGCGAATTGCGGTTGCGGCAGGAATACTTCTTCGTCTCTGCGTCGCTGCAGGATCTCGTCAAGCGTCATCTCCACTCCGACGGCAATCTACGTGGCCTCGCCAACAAGGCCGCGGTGCAGATGAACGACACGCATCCGAGCCTGGCCATCGCCGAGCTGATGCGCATTCTGGTCGACCAGCACAATATGCGCTGGGACGCCGCCTGGCAGATCACCAACGCAACGCTGTCCTACACCAACCATACGCTGTTGCCCGAAGCGCTGGAGACCTGGCCGGTCGAACTTTTCCAGCGACTGCTGCCGCGGCATCTCGAGATCATCTATCGCATCAATGAAGCGCATCTCGATCGCGCCGATGCGACGCGGCCGGGCGACACCGCCTATCGCGCCTCGGTCTCAATCATCGACGAGACCTCCGGCCGCCGCGTCCGCATGGGCAATCTCGCTTTCATCGGCTCGCACCGCATCAACGGCGTATCGGCGATGCATTCGGAACTGATGAAGGAGACCGTGTTCCACGATCTCAACCAGCTCTATCCCGGCCGTATCACCAACAAGACCAACGGCATTACTTTCCGCCGCTGGCTGATGCTGGCCAATCCGAAACTCACCGACCTGTTGCGCGCCACCTGCGGCGAAGCCGTGCTCGACGATCCCACGCGGCTCATCAAGCTGGAGGCCTTTGCCGGCGACGCCGCGTTCCAGCAGGAATTCCGCAAGGTCAAACATCACAACAAGCTCGCACTGGCGCGCGTGATCGGCGAGAAGCTCGGCGTTCAGGCCGATCCCTCGGCGCTGTTCGACGTGCAGATCAAGCGCATCCACGAATACAAGCGGCAGCTTCTCAATCTCGTCGAGACCGTTGCGCTCTATCAGGCGATCAAGGACGAGCCGGGCAAGGACTGGGTGCCACGCGTCAAGATTTTCGCCGGCAAGGCGGCGGCGAGCTATCGCTATGCCAAGCTGATCATTCGCCTGATCAACGATGTCGCCGATATCGTGAACAACGACACCACGATCGGCGGCAAGCTGAAGGTGGCGTTCCTGCCAGACTACAATGTCAGCCTCGCAGAAGTCATCATTCCCGCCGCCGACCTCTCCGAGCAGATCTCCACCGCCGGCATGGAGGCCTCCGGCACCGGCAATATGAAACTGTCGCTGAACGGCGCGCTGACCATCGGCACGCTGGACGGCGCCAATATCGAAATCCGTGACAATGTCGGCCCGGAGAATATCGCGATCTTCGGCATGACCGCCGCTGAAGTGGTCGAGCGCCGGACTAAGGGCCTCGACGCCTCGGACGTCATCAACAAATCGCCAAATCTCGGCCGTGCCATCCAGGCCATCGAGACCGGCGCATTCTCGCCGGACGATCCCGGCCGCTACGCGTCGGTCGGCCACGCGCTGCGCCATCTCGACCATTACGTCGTGAGTGCTGACTTCGACTCCTATTACGAAGCACAGCGCGGCATCGACACGCGATGGAGGGCCGGCTCAGCCTGGAGCCGCGCCGCGATTCTCAACACCGCACGGATGGGCTGGTTCTCGTCGGACCGCACCATCCGCGAATATGCCGATGATATCTGGGGCGTTCCGATTGCTGGCGATCTGCCGGGCACAACGGGTCTGCAGGCACGCAAGGCGACGTAGGCCAATTAGCCGCAGTGGCGAGCCCTGAAACGAAAGGTCGCCCTATTGCATCCTTTGGTTGAATATCCATAGAATTACTCCTCCAAGCAAGGGGGAGGTCCATGGATTACACCGGCTTGCGCCCGATGTCGGATATCGACCGGCGACGAATCATTGCGGGATTGTCGCAACTGCGAACAGGACTGAATGATATTCCAGCCAAGACCGCTGGCAACTTCCTGCTCGCTACATGGAATATCCGCAAATTTGGCGGCGGGAAATTCGGCGGCCGCATCTCCGACGCCTTCTACTACATCGCCGAGTGCATCAACCGGTTCGACCTCGTCGCGGTGCAGGAAGTCCGCCAGGATCTTCTCGCGTTGAAGAAGGTCGCGCGACTACTGGGAAAAGACTGGGACTATATCTTCAGCGACGTCAGCTTTGCCGACGGCGGCAACTCCGAACGCCTAGCGTTCCTGTACAACCGCTCGCGCGTTCATTTCACCGGGCTGGCGGGCGAGCTTGTCCTGCCCGGCAAATCCGCGACCAAACGGATGGCTCAACTGGCGCGTTCACCGTTCATCTGTGGCTTCCAGGCCGGATGGGCTAAATTCAATCTCTGCACCGTCCACATCTACTACGGCACCGGTAAGAAAGATAACCCGAGGCGGATCGACGAGATCGGCGCACTGGCCAAACTGCTCGCCAACAAGGCCAAGAGCTATATTCAGATCGACGACCCGATCTCATATTCGCCGGAAAACCTTATTCTGCTCGGCGATTTCAACATCTTCGGCAGGGAGGATGCGACGTTCAAAGCGCTGACCGACAATGGCTTCGTCATCCCGAAGCCGCTGCTGCGCGAGCAAGGCAGCAACATCGCGAAAGACAAATTCTATGATCAGATCGCGTTCTTCGGCGAAACACGCGGCATCGATGCGTCGAAGGCGGGCGTGTTCGATTTCTACAAATACGTCTTCAACGATGCCGACGCGTTCGAGGGCACGACCCTGTTGCCGCCGGCAGCCGCCTTCACCATGTGGCGCACCTACCAGATGTCGGACCACCTCATCATGTGGACCGAATTCAATGTCGACAAGACGGACACCTATTTGAAATCGCTAGCGGAAAGCGAAGGTGAGGCCGCTACTTCTCCGCCAACCGGCGCGACAAAGAAAAAGACGAAGAAAGCCCAGGCAAGAAAAGCGGCAGCGAAAAAGACAGCCGCCAGCAAGAAAAAGAAGAAGGCCGCGACGCGCTGACCAGGCCTCGAGGACTAAGTCCCGTCCCACAGCTGCCTTTGTAATTGTCTGCATCGACATTGGTGTAGGGCGTGCTGGGCGGCGTCGTCGGGGCTGCCTATGTGTAGCTCGATGACAGAATGCTCATGATGTCAGCCATGCCGTGCCCTCGTGCTCAATAACGGATACGCGCATTATGTCCGGACAGGGTCAAGCCACCACGCTTACCCGGCATGTCACACTGTTGCTGCCATGCCATAAGATATCAAATGACACCAAAAACAGCGCCTGATCCGGAATCACGCGCGATACGCGACGAGCACCGCGCCGCAAGCGATGAGGATGACGCCGAGCCAGTTCGGCAGCGACAATTTCTCACCGAGGAACAATACGGCAAACACTGCGACGAACACGACGCTGAGCTTGTCGATCGGCGCGACTTGCGCGGCATTGCCGAGTTTCAGCGCACGGAAATAGCAGATCCATGAGGCACCGGTCGCCAATCCCGACAGCACGAGGAAAAACCACGTCTTCGGCGAAACGGCTGACGGCGATTGCCAGTTGCCTGTGACATAAACCATCATGCCAGCGGCAAAGAGAATGACGATGGTGCGGATGAAGGTCGCGAAGTCCGAATTGACGTTCTCGATGCCGACCTTGGCGAAGATCGCCGTGAGCGCCGCAAAGGCCGCAGACAGCAGCGCCCAGAACGGCCAGGTGAGCATGACGTTTTTCATTTGAAGTGTCCTTACCTGTCAGCCGTCATTGCGAGGAGCCCTTGCGACCAAGCAATCCAGTTCTAGCTGGTCGTGCATCGCATTCCGACTAACGGTTTCGTCATGGCCGGGCGTGACGGTTGATAGGTTTCGCGTGACATGAAAAAGGCGGCCTTGCGGCCGCCCTTTCGCATTCATAATCGCTACAGCGAACTACTCCGCTGCCAGCTTCACATCCGGCGCGGCGGCGCGGACTTCCGCATCGACCTGCGCTTCGAACTTGGCGAAGTTCTTCTGGAACATGCCGACCAGCTTGCGCGCGGTGGCATCGAATTCGGCCTTGTCCTTCCAGGTGTTGACGGGATCGAGGATCTCCGACGGCACGCCATCCAGCGCGGTCGGGACTGCGAAACCGAAATACTTGTCGGTGCGGAATTCCACATTGCGCAGCGAGCCGTTCAGCGCCGCAGTAAGCAGGGCGCGGGTCACCTTGATCGGCATGCGCGAGCCGACGCCGTATTTACCGCCGGTCCAGCCGGTATTGACCAGCCAGCAGTCGACATTGTGCTTGGCGATCAGGTCACGCAGCATGTTGCCATAGACCGAGGGATCAAGCGGCAGGAACGGCGAGCCGAAGCAGGTCGAGAATTCGGGCTCCGGATCGTTACCGAGACCACGCTCGGTGCCAGCAACCTTCGCGGTGTAGCCGGACAGGAAGTGATACATCGCCTGCGCTGGCGTCAGCTTGGCGATCGGCGGCAGCACGCCGAACGCGTCGGCGGCGAGCATCACCACGTTCTTCGGCTGCGGCGCGCGGCCGGTGCGCGACGCATTCGGGATGAAGTCGAGCGGATAGGCCGAGCGGGTGTTCTCGGTCTTCGAACCATCGTCGAAATCCGGCAGGCGAGTGTTGGCGTCAAGCACGACGTTTTCCAGCACCGCGCCGAAGCGCTTCGACGCCGCGTAGATCGCAGGCTCGGCTTCTTCCGACAGCTTGATGGTCTTGGCGTAGCAGCCGCCTTCGAAGTTGAAGATGCCGTCCTTGCCCCAGCCATGCTCGTCATCGCCGATCAGCGTGCGCTTCGGATCGGCCGAGAGCGTGGTCTTGCCGGTGCCGGACAGGCCGAAAAAGATCGCGCTGTCGCCATCGGGGCCGACATTGGCCGAGCAATGCATCGGCAACACGCCCTTGGCGGGCAGATAGTAGTTCAGCGTGGTGAAGACTGACTTCTTCATCTCGCCGGCATAATAAGACCCGCCGATCAGGACGATCTTGCGGGCGAAATCGATGGCTACGACGTTTTCCGAACGGCAGCCGTGACGTTTGGGATCGGCCTTGAAGCTCGGCAGGTCGATGATGGTCAGTTCAGGCACGAAGTCCTTCAACGCAGCGGCTTCCGGGCGGATCAGCAGCGTGCGGATGAACAGCGAATGCCAGGCGAGTTCGGTGAACACGCGGGTCTTGATCTGGAAACTCGGATCGGCGCCGCCATAAAGGTCCTGCGCGAACAGGGTCATGCCTTCAGCATGCTTCTTGAAATCGACATAGAGCGCTTCGAACTGCTCGGGCGAGATCGCCTGATTGCCAGCCCACCACATCTGTTCGGTGGAGGCATCCTTGACGGTGAACTTGTCCTTCGGGCTGCGGCCGGTGAATTCACCCGTGTCAGCGCAGAGCGCGCCATCGGACGACAATTCGGCTTCGCCATTGCGCAGCGAATATTCGTAAAGCTGCGGTGCGCCGAGATTCCAGTTCACCGCCTTGAGATTTTTCAGTCCGAATTTATCGGCGCCATAGGCACCGTTGCGTACGCCCGTCTCTTGCACGGAATATTCCTCCTTGAGTCCGCATATCCGACCTGTGCGACTGTCTTCAATCGCACGTCAGCAGCGGTAGCCTTCACTATAAACGCTCGGCCAGTAATCCGGCGATCTAATAGTGACGAAGATGTGAAATGCCAAGCTGCCGTCCGTATATTTGGTTTATTCCAGCGCGGCACTTGATACCGCTCAATTATTCAAAGCGCGGGCCTGCTCTGCGAGTTCCTTCAGGACTTGCCGCAACGCACCCGGAGTGACAATCCGCCGCGGAAAGTCCAGCCGCATCACCTTCCCGCCGTTCTGCAGATCGATACCGTCCGGGTCGCATCCGGTGCAGCGCCAGTCACCCGCCTCCGCGCGCAGAAGCTTTGTTGCATAGAGATTGAGCGCATCGAGATGATCGGCGTTCATATGAGCAACAGCGCCCTCCTCCGCCTCCAGCATCGCTTCGGCACCGGTAAGGTCAGTCAGAAATTGCTCCGGCTTCAGATCGTTGATGCGGCCAAAACCAGCCACCAGATGGACGCCCTTCGGCACGATCCTGAAAAACGAGAAATCCTTAAAATCCACAAAGACTTGTGCGGATGGATGGACACTCAGATAGCGTCGGCGCAGCAGCGATTTTTCGCTCTCGCTGGCCTCCTGCGCGATACCTCCGAGCATGATGCGCGAGCCCTCCAAGGGGTCACCCGGAGCCCGCTCATCCAGCATCAGCGAGACGCGGGCATCCGCCAGGATATTGCGGGTATGGAGCGCCATCCGGGAAATCAGGAGAATCGGCGACCCATCCGGGTGGCTGGCGACATTGGCCAACGCACAATAAGGATCGCCGGAGCCGACGGTCAGGGTGGCCAGGGCACCCTGCCGACTGCGCCGCAATAGCGACCGGGTGACGCGCGAGGGGTCGAAATCGGGGGTCGGTTGCATCGTTAAATCCCGTATTTCATTGCAAAAAGTAGCTTCTTCTTCTTCGCCGGGAGGTCTATACATCTATGGAACCCACGCGTCATTCAAGCGTTTAGGGAACTCGGCCACACTTCAGCCCAGCTTGCATTGCTCGTTGCAGGACTTGTTTGTTGACTGTGTTCTTAAGGCCACCTCATACGGCGGATTGTCGAATTCTGCCGGATAGCCCATCCCGCTCGGAAAGCAGGCTCATGCCAACTATCGCTCTGGTCGACGACGACCGTAACATTCTCACATCCGTATCGATCGCGCTGGAAGCCGAAGGCTACCGCATCATGACCTATACGGACGGTGCTTCTGCGCTCGATGGTTTCCGCACCAGCCAGCCAGACCTCGCGATCCTCGATATCAAGATGCCACGCATGGACGGTATGGAGACGCTGCGTCGTCTGCGCCAGAAGTCCGATCTGCCGGTCATCTTCCTGACGTCAAAGGACGAAGAGATCGACGAGCTGTTCGGCCTGAAGATGGGCGCCGACGATTTCATCCGCAAGCCGTTCTCGCAGCGTCTGCTGGTCGAGCGCGTGAAGGCCGTGCTGCGTCGCGCCGCGCCGAAGGATCCGACTGCCGCTCCGAAGGAGACCGATGCCAAGGCGCTCGATCGCGGCTTGCTGCGGATGGATCCGGAACGTCACACCTGCACCTGGAAGAATGAGCCGGTCACGCTGACCGTCACCGAATTCCTGATCCTGCAGGCGCTGGCCACACGCCCAGGCGTAGTGAAGAGCCGCAACGCGCTGATGGATGCCGCCTATGACGATCAGGTCTATGTGGACGATCGCACCATCGACAGCCACATCAAGCGGCTGCGCAAGAAGTTCAAGGTGGTCGACGACGACTTCGAGATGATCGAGACGCTCTACGGCGTCGGCTATCGCTTCAAGGAAACCTGATCTGTAGAGGGTTCCCGCGGCACGGTTGGGGCCTGACGGCTCAGCCGTGCTGCGCTAGAATGCGCATACGCACCCGCAACAATGAGTATTGCGTGGCGCATCATAGATATCGACAACAACCGGGCAGTTTTGGCATTGCTGGATCGTACGCAGCCTGATGAAAGCCTGGACGCCGACGGCACTTCGCCGCATGCGGCAGGCGGCGATGCCGATCGCGCCCATCGCGGCTGGCAGCGCCCGCTCGACTGGCTGCGCCGTGCCCGGCAATTCTTCGTTGCGCTTACCTTTTCAAGCCTGACGCGCCGCATCGTTTCGCTCAACCTCGCCGGCCTTTGCGCCCTCGTCGCCAGCATCCTCTATCTCTCGCAATTTCGCGCCGGCCTGATCGACGCACGCGCGCAGAGCCTTCTGGTGCAGGCCGAAATCATCGCGAGCGCCATTGCCGCTTCGGCCACCGTCGAAACCAATACGATTACGATCGACCCCGACCGCCTGCTCGATCTCAAGCCGGGCGAAACCTACGGCGTGCCGGACGAACTCTCCGGCCTCGATTTCCCGATCAACCCCGAGCGCGTCGCGCCGGTGTTGCGGCGGCTGATCTCCCCGACCAAGACTCGCGCGCGCATCTACGACCGCGACGGCGTGCTGATCCTCGACAGCCGCAGCCTTTATGGCCGCGGCGATGTGCTGCGTTTCGAACTGCCGCCCCCGACCACCGAAAAGCCCGGCTTTGCCGAACGCACGATGATCGCGGTCCGGACCTGGCTCAATCGCGGCGACCTGCCGCTCTATCGCGAACTCGGCCCGGAAAACGGCAACGGCTATCAGGAAGTACAGCAGTCGCTCGACGGCCTGAAGAGCAGCATGGTGCGCATCAACGAACGCGGCGAAGTCATCGTCTCGGTCGCCGTACCTGTGCAGCGCTTCCGTGCCGTGCATGGTTCACTGATGCTGTCGACCCAGGGCGACGACATCGACCAGATGGTGACGGCCGAGCGTCTGGCGATTCTGAAAGTCTTTGCTGTCGCCGCCGTGGTGATGATCGTGCTGTCGTTGTTGCTGGCATCGACCATCGCCGGTCCGGTGCGACGTCTTGCCGACAGTGCCGAGCGCGTTCGCCGCCGTATCCGCACGCGCGTCGAGATTCCCGACTTCACACGCCGGCGCGACGAGATCGGCCATTTGTCCGGCGCGCTGCGCGACATGACCGACGCGCTTTATAACCGCATCGAAGCGATCGAGATGTTCGCCGCCGACGTCTCGCACGAACTCAAGAACCCGCTGACATCGCTGCGTTCCGCCGTAGAAACGCTCCCGCTGGCGAAGAACGACAACAGCCGCAGCCGCCTGCTCGCGGTGATCGAACATGATGTGCGACGGCTTGACCGGTTGATCTCGGATATTTCCGACGCCAGCCGTCTCGACGCCGAACTGCAGCGCAACGATACCGCGCCCGTCGATGTCCGACGGTTGCTGACCACGCTGACCTCGGTCGCCAACGAAACCAAGCTCGGTCATGACGTCGGCGTTGAAGTCCGCTTCGAAGGCGCAGCCACCGACGCGTTTTCAGTGCCCGGCCACGACTCCCGCCTCGGTCAGGTCATTACCAATCTGGTCACCAATGCACAGTCGTTCTCGACGCCGGGCGGCAAGGTGCGGATTGTCTGTCGCCGCCTGAAAGGCAAGATCGAGATCGTCGTCGATGACGATGGCCCGGGCATCGGACTGGACGCACTCGAACGCATCTTCGAGCGCTTTTATACCGACCGGCCGCATCAGGGTTTTGGTCAGAATTCCGGCCTCGGCCTGTCGATCTCCAAGCAGATCGTCGAGGCCCATGGCGGCACGGTCTGGGCGGAGAACCGTATCGGCCCAGCCAATGCCGACGGCGAGATCCCTGTACTGGGTGCACGCTTCGTTGTGCGGTTGCCGGCCACATGAGCGCGGATGGCAAAAGCATCCACGCGTCCGCCGTACTGGTGAATGATCGCGCCGTGCTGATCCGGGGGCCGTCCGGCTCCGGCAAGTCGCGGCTGGTGTTCGATCTGATCCTCGCCGGTCAGAGCGGACAGCTTCCGGAGGCCATGCTGGTCGGTGACGATCGGGTGCATCTGGATGTCAGGGATGGAAAACTGTGGGTACGGCCGGCGCCCCAACTGGTCGGGTTGCTGGAGATCAGAGGGCTCGGGATTCGACGCCTGGACTGCGCGACCGGCGCCATTGTCGGACTGGTGGTCGATCTCGACGCAACCGACGCGGCGCGCCTGCCGGAGCCGGAAGCGCTCAAAATCACACTTGAGGGCGTCGAATTGCCTCGAATCCCGGTCGGGGCAGGCTTTCATCCCTTACCATTGGTTGTAGCTGCGTTGACAACAATCGACGGCTTGGGCGCGGTGCGACCTTTGGACAATTGCTCAAAGGGAATTGGTAACCATATTAGTCCCACTATCGCCACCGAATAGACCCGTGCTACTTCCCGCCGCATCCGTGCAATTTAAGGGAAATTCGCGCAGAGCCCTCTTGCATAGGGGCTCTGGATGGTCAAAGTGGCCCTTTCGTGCGGTGCACCAAAAGCACCCGCGAGGAGTTTCCGATGATTGGTCTAGTACTTGTGACCCACGGGCGCCTTGCCGACGAGTTTAAGGCGGCGCTTGAGCACGTAATGGGTCCGCAAAAACAAATTGAAGCCGTAACAATCGGCGCCGAAGACGATTCCGATTTGTGTCGAAGCGACATTATCGAAGCGGTCAATCGCGTCGACAGTGGCGATGGCGTTGCTATCCTCACTGACATGTTCGGCGGCACGCCATCGAATCTGGCGATCTCCTGCATGAGCCGGCCGAAGGTCGAGGTTCTCGCAGGTATCAATCTGCCCATGCTTGTAAAGCTCGCAAAGGTGCGCGAAGAGCGCACACTGCCCGATGCGATCGCCATGGCGCAGGAAGCCGGCCGCAAATACGTCACCATTGCCAGCCGCGTTCTCGCCGGCAAATGAGCGACAGCCCAGACGATACGACGGCGTCCGGTAGCGTCTCGCGCGAGATTCCGATCACCAACAAACGTGGCCTTCACGCGCGCGCCTCTGCCAAATTCGTGCAGATGGTCGAGCGCTTCAATGCCGATGTCACGGTAACGCGCAACGGCGAGACCGTTGGCGGTACGTCGATCATGGGCCTGATGATGCTGTCGGCCGGCCCCGGTACCAGCATCCTGGTTGCCGCCAAAGGCGCCGAGGCTGAAGCCGCCCTCGAGGCGATAACCGAACTGGTGACCAACAAGTTCGGCGAAGAGTAGCGGCCGGCCGAAGCTGTTTCGTCAGCGAACGACTATTTCATCGCGCCAGGCGCCACCACATAGACATTCCATCGTGCGGTCGTACCGACGTTGCCCTTGAAGAAGCGCCGCGTCGACATCACGATGCGTTCGGCATTCGGCAGATTGTCCTTCATCCACGCTTCGCAGCGTTCGAATTTCCAGTCCCCTACAAGGCAGATGCCGATGAAGCCGTTGCGCTTCGCTTCGGCCATCGACGTCACGCCCGACGGCCATGGCTCATAGGGTGTCAGCGGCAGAGGATGATCCGGACTGTAGAACGTCATCTGCTCTGCGACATCGACGAAACCCACCACCTCGCTCCAGCGCGTGTGGAAGCGCGTGTGCCAGACTTCGGTGAGTTCACGCGCAAGCTGCGAGTAGGAGATGTGAGCGAAATTGCCATTGGCGTCGCGCGGCAGCGACGCGATGGCGATCTGCGGGGCTGCCGCAAGTATGACCAGCGACAGCACCAGCCAGATCGCGGCGAGCCGGACCAGCGCGATCCGCGGCATCATGAGCGACGGGATTGCAACGACCGCCAGCGGCACCAGGAAGAACAGCGAGATCCCCCAATCGGTCTTGATATAGACGTCGAACAACAACGCCCCGATCGGCGGGCCGACGGCGACGATAGCCTGGATCAGCCAGATATTCAGGGCCTGATCCATGCGGACACCGGGATTGGTCGTCTGTGACCACGGCCGCCTGACGAATGCGCCGGGATCGCGCGCCACCGACGCCCACCAGCGTGGACCCCAGGCCAGCACCGCAGCGGCCAGAGCCAGCGGCAACAGCAGCAGCGCGATATTGTGGCCGATATAGCCCCACGCCAGTTGCAAGCTCTCCCAGCGCGACGAGATCGCATAGGTATTACCGGCGTAACGAAATGGCGCGTATTCCACCTGCCGCACCCAGTCGAGATGCGGAATCATCGCTGCCACCATCGTCACGATGGCGATCCATGGTGCAGGCGAGCGCAGGAACAGCATCCGCTGCGGATGGATGAGCGCGGCCAGGCCGATGGCGCCGATCATCGTCACCACCCAGTATTTGGTCATCAGCGCCAGCGCAGCGGCGACGCCGAGCAGGAAGCCCGAGCGGATCGTGCGCTTCTCGAAAGCATGCAAATAGGCCAGCACCACCAGTGGCAGGGTCACCAGCTGCAGCAGGTCCGGATTGTATTTGAAGCCCTTGAAATTGAAGATCGGATAGATCGCGACCATCACCAGCACGAAAAAGGCACGGCGCCGATCGACCACGCGCAACGCGATCGTCCAGCAAAGGATCATGCCTATGCCGACCGTGACCATGGCGAGCAGATAGGTTGCCCAGTCCACCGGCGGGAAGAATTTGAACCAGACGCCCGAGATCCAGCCCGACAGCGGCGGGTGCTTGCCATAGCCCCACAGGAACTTCTGCCCCCAGGCATAGCCTTCAGAGACGTCAAAATGGATATCCTGCGCGGCTTTCACCTGCGTCAGGATCGCGGTCCACAGCACCACATGGGCGACCGTGAAACCGAGCACCAGCAGGGTGCTCAATTGTGGATTGCCGGCCCAGGCTACGAGCCGCGCAGCGCCGCGGCGGCCGATCGACAGCAAGCCCCGGCGCTTGGCGGGGGCGGAGGAAGCGATTGTACTCATGAGGCCCTGCCTAGCGTGTTTCGGGCCGGAGTAAAATCAGGATGCCGTGACGGAAACAGGGCCGGGAATCAGGCCGAAACCCGTATTAAGGTTGCCGCATCGGGGCCTGAATGCTATCCCGCGCGCATGACAACCTCCCCGATTTCGAACGTCCGCAACTTCTCCATCGTTGCCCATATCGACCATGGCAAATCGACGCTGGCCGACCGCCTGATCCAGATCACCGGCGGGTTGCAGGCGCGCGAGATGAAGGAGCAGGTGCTCGATTCCATGGATATCGAGCGCGAGCGCGGCATCACCATCAAGGCGCAGACCGTGCGCCTCGCCTACCGCGCCAAGGACGGCAAGGATTACATCTTCAACCTGATGGACACGCCCGGC
>NZ_JBGMOE010000080.1:0-10596 GCF_041424195.1 Tardiphaga sp.
GGGAGGCGCTGGGGCGTCCTCGAAAGAGGCGTCTCGCGTCTACCCTACCGAGACCCTGAAAGGGACACGGTGGAGCCGGACCGTCATTGGCTGCCGGACCAAGTCCCGGCGCCAAGGATGGTTGGCGAAGTAGAGCGCGATCCCGGCCGAAGGCCAGGGGGACGGCAAGCACCTGCTCGTATTTTTCCTGCCCGCCCCCTGTCATCCTTGACACCCTATGTTCTTATAATGTTCTAACGCAGCCATGAGCAGCAAACGTCTCGATACCCTGGCCGATCTGGTTCGCCATGGCCTCAACGCGCAGGTAGAATGTCTCGGCTGCCACCGCATTGTGATCGTTCCGGCAGCCAAACTGCGAGACCGATGTTTTGCCAAATCCATCCCGATGAAGCTGGAGATCGTCGCGCGGCACTTGCGCTGCAGCTGCGGTCACCGCGGGACGAAGCTGGACGCCACCGGTGTCCAGCTGTCGCCCCCCTGAAAGGGCTCGGGCGACGCCTGCGCGCCGCCCTGCCGGTCAGATAAACTCGACGTTCTCGGCGATGATCTCGCAGCCGTAGCGGTCGTTGCCTTCGGCGTCCTGCCAGCGCGAGTAGTGGATGCGGCCCGTCACGGCGAGCTGGTCACCCTTGGCCTTGTGCTGGCGCAGCGGGAGCCCGAGGCCGTTGAAGACGGTGATCTTGTGGAATTCGGCATCCTTGACCGGGTAGCCGGTTTCCGGATCCTTCTGGACCTTGCCGTCGCGGATAACCGGACGTTCGGTCACGAGGATCAGTTCGGTGATGCGGGTGTCGCTGCGGTCGCGGGCAACGGGATCCTTGGCGAGACGGCCGACGAGGTTGACGATGTTCATTGCAAGAGCCTCCTTGGTGCCGACGGCTCGTCCGCCGGTGCCCTTGTCGAGCCTCGGCGGGAGAGCTGGGACACCGCGCGCTTCCGCGCGCGGGGAACCTCGGAAATCGAGGTGGTGCGGGCAGCCCGGCTTGCCGGGCAACACGGCTCGCATTTCTGCAGGTTGGCCCTAAGCTCGACCAAAGAGGCATGGGCACTGGTCGGCAGACGTGCTGTTGGCACAGGAGCTTATCGCACGCCTGGACATCAACTTCGCCGCGTACCGGCTTGTTATTGACGATGATGATCACGGGATAATTCGCCCGCCCTTGCCGATCCCGGTGAGCGAGAGGTCCCTCTGCGGCACTGATCCGGAATACCCGACCTCGGCCACCTCCGGCGCCAATCCACAACGCCGGCGTGACTGGCCTGACGTTGATGCACGATCAGACAAGGCTCCAAGGAGCAGGCTGCCTCGGCGTTCCGGAAATCAATCGCGATCGACGGCAGCGGCGCCCCAGGCTCCGATGGCATCGATGATCTTTGCTGTGAACCGCGGTGGGAGTCGTCCGGCAATGTACCCGGGCTGCTTCATCAGGGGTCTGATGTCGAACCCGGGCCAGGTGAACCGGTTGAATTCCGAAACGACAATCGCGCTACCCGGAACGAGCCCGGCTGTGCGTGCGATCTCATCGGGGATGGGGATGGCGTTCTTGCGCCCCTCGCCCTTGGTCGTGATCGCGGCAACCAGATAGCGCGAGCCGTCCACACCCACGACGACGACGGAGCGTTCCTTGACGCCTTCGTCGCGGCCTCGTCTCTGCTCTTCCTCGAAGAGATAGACGTAACGGAGGATATGGCCTGCGGCGGGTCGGTCAGTCTTCCCAGCGGTCATTGGCAAGTTCACTGGCCGAAGGCCGTGCATTGGCAAAAGCCTTGCGGTCGGCTCCGGTCATGTCGGACGAAGCGACAGCTTCGATATTCATGTGGCCGGCGATCACACCGCGTGCCGCCTGTTCAAGATGGCGGAAATACTCGCTATCTGCGATTACATGCCGCTCGCGGCCATGGCTGGTCAGGACGACCGGCTGCTTGGTTGCCAGATCGAGGAACTCGCCGGTGTTGTTGTGAAACTGGGTTAGGGGAACCCTGGGGTGCTCATTCGCCGCCGTTGGCATGGTGGTATCTCCTCTTGGCCTTAAAATAGCAATTATTGCCAAAATAGCAAGATTTCTGTGGCGCCACTCGCCGCGCTAGTCGTCCCCATCTCTCGCCAGCGGCTCAGACAGCCACGGGACGAGGCCCGCATCAATCGCAATGCCCAGTGTCCTTGCGAGGCGGCAGGCTCGAGCGATTGACCCGTCTGGAACATCGAGCGCCCTTTCAATGTGCCCAAGGGTTTCGCCAGCGCCAGGCGCACAGACCGCGTGAAGCTTGCCCGGCTGTGCCGTGATGGCAAAAGGCCAAGTCATCGCGACACCGACAACCCGTTCATCGAGAACAAGCAGGGTGTCACCGGCTGCGATGCTCTCGTCGGTCTGCACGGCGTCGTAGGCATTGCCCGTCGAGGCGAACGCATGGATCCGCCAGACGCTGAAGGCGAAGCGCTCGCTGTCGGTCAGCATGGCAGGCTCCCTTCGGAAAAGGCGCGCTGCGCCGCCTCCGGGAAGGCCGCGTTGAGGTTGCGGTGGATCGGCCCGGAGGACTCCGGAAAGAATGCGCCGGTGCTGCTCGGCCGTGTGATCCGCAGCGCGCTTGCGACTGCATCCACGACGAAACCCGCAAGCTGACTGCTGGCTGTCAGTTTGCCGAATTCCGGCGGTGCAAACCCGGCTTGATGCCAAAAGGCAAAGCCGGTCTCGAGGGTCTCGATATAGCTGGCATGGCTACCATCGTCCTGTTCGTCATCGATGCTCGCCTCGACCGTCCGGTAGGTCCCGAAATCATGGGCGTTAGCCTTGATCCGCAGGGTGATCCCTGCGGGCGGAGGCCCGGCGACCGCGATCAGCGCAGCCCTGTAGAGCATTGCTTCCGCGGTATTCACGAGGTCGAAGTTCTGGGTGTGGCCGATCTGCGCACAGTCTTCGTTCCACGGAGCCCCGCCAAGATCGAGAGTCCAGTTTGTCTGTGCCATTCAAGCCTCCTTTGCTTGAACGGCACCTCCCCCTTCTCTCTCGCAGGCAGAGTTTCCGCTGCAGGTCGGCTCGGCTTGCAAGCACCGGGCAAAAGAAAAGGCCCGCCCGCGACGAATGCGCGGACGGGCCTTCCCGATGTGACCGGCGCGGGTCGCGGCACCGGTCACCGGGGGCTTGTCCCGGTCAGGCGTCGACGCTCGCGCGCGTCTTGCCCTTGGGTGCCGGAGCAGTGCTGTCGCCCAGACCGTCGCCGGTGGCAGCAGCGCTGTCAACGCTGCGGTCGCTGGCCGGTTCGTCGCCGGTGGCAGTCAGCGGCGGCAGGGCGCCTTCACTCTCGCTGCCGAAGCCGTCGAGCGAGGCCTTGGGCTTCGAGCGGCGCCAGGCGACGTTGTAGCTGCCATCGTTCTGCTGGAACATGGCGACCGGGATCGGCGCCGAGAGGCTGGGATCGTCGATCTGGCCCGAGAGGAAGCACTCGCCGGTCTCGTTCGACGAGTATTCCCAGAGCGCGCCGATCTTGACCCAGCTGCGGCGGTCCGCCGAGAGCGCCATGAGGTCGAACTTGGGTGCCCGCTCGTTGGTGGATTCGAAAGCCCGCAGGGCGACGGTCGCGCTGAAGGTGAGGGTGGTGATGCGGCCGATGTGAACGCCTTCTGCGTTGGCCTTGAGGGTGCCGATGTTCATGTCGAAGTTCTCCTGATGCCGTCCGAACCCCTTGTCCGGAACACCTTCTCCCATCCCCCCTCTCCTCCGGGCCCCTGGCCCGGCCCGTGCGCCAGCCACCGCAGGCGCGCGTCATCCTGTCCAGCCCGGAGGGCTGAGGAGTCTCGATAGTTGGATTGGAGCTGAACCAGCCCTGCTTCGAGCCAAGCGCGGTCTGTACCGACCTAAGCTTCGGGCTCGGACCCGTCCTTGATCTGGTTGAGGCGCGCCATGAACGCCTTGGCTTCCAGCTGATTGGGTCCATCGCGCGTGGCGAGGCAGGCCATCCTGTCGATCTCGAGCTGTGCGGCAAGACTTGCCTCGATATGGCAATAGGGCTCGAGCGCGCGGATTGCGTCAACCGCGCGGGGCAGCTCTCCGAAAGCGGTTCCGACCCATACGAGTTCGATTTCCTCCCCGTCTTCGTCAGGAGCGCTCAGAACCTGCGCGAAATAGGTCTGAAGCGGTCGGTCCCATCCGACATAGGCACTGGCAGCCGCAATCCCGTCACGAAGCGGTACTTTGTGCCTGCTCATGCGCTCGTTACCTCCCCACCCTTAACTGGGCCGATGCCCCGCGGCGCACTGACATGTCAGCCCCTGAACTCATCAGTAGTCCGCTGGCCGCATCAGCGTGATGACGCGCCGTGTCATCGCTGGATTGGCCGGATCCTCGGACCCAAATGCCAGTTCGGTGTCGTAATAATCGACTTTCATCAGCACCTTGATGCCATCGACATCCATGCTTGCAAAGTCTCGCTCGGGCGAATCCGGGGCGAAGGTGCAATGGCGCAGAGCGGCCATCAACCGAGCCTGAACCATCATGCTTTGTGCCACGGTGTCGCCGCCGAATTCTGCAAGCAACCCGGAGGTCATGACGATGCGGGCCGTTCGGTCACGGCCCTGGCGCGCGGCATCATTGAGCAGCGCAATGCGCTCGGTGCGTTGCCGCGCGCAAGTGAGGTCAGATGTGTCATGCATTGGAGGTCTCCTCCTGATCCAAGAGACGACGAGCGGACAACCGGACGGCCTCGCGGGACTCAGCCCGCAGGTTGAAAAGCGGAAAGCTGAACATCGATCGCGGTCCCGGCAGCAACGGTAATGGCAACCTGCCGGTCCTTGGGAATGACCCAGAGGATGCCGGCAAGCGTGTCGCGGATACGCGCCGCAATGGCCTCGTCCTCGCCGAGCAGCACCCGGGCCGCGAGCTCGCGCGCATCGCGCAAGAAGTGCTCGTGCTGGGTGTCCCAGGAGTCGGCCTCGCTGTCGTCGTTCGCGCAGAAACAGACGTTCTCGATCAGATCGACCAGCGTTTCAGGAGTCAGCGCCGGACCCGGAACATAGGCAATGCGGATCTGGTCGATGCCGCTGTACCAGCCATCCTCGCCGACGACGAAGGCGACATCTGCCGAGATCCGTTCCTCGCGCTGCGTTTCGCTGGCGCGGTGGAAGACGCAGAACCTCAGCTCGATCGTCTCGGCACGAACATGGTCATCGAGCGGGGGGAAGCTGCCGTTTTCGGCGATGACGTGGTCGCGCTCTCCGGCTGCAACATAGAAGCGCACGTTGCCGAGCTGATGCAGCGCGTCATACCAGCCATAGCCAGCGTATGCGGGATGGTTCTCGACGAGGTGCGGGCGCAAGGGGTGGTCGCGCAGCGCGCGCTCCAGTCCCTGGGCAATATCGGGCTCAAGATCCGCGACAAGGATCGTGTCCGCACCTGCTGCGATTTCCTCATACTCGACACTGACGTTGTCGCTCTCCGCAATGGCAGCATGCCAGCGGGGCAGGCAGGGGTCGGCCTCCGGCAGGGCAACCCCAAGATCGCGCGCTTCCTTCCAGTTCTCGAAGGAAAGCCGGTGCTGGCCTCTGTGCGCCAGCGCGGCATAGATCGTGCGCCTGCAGGCCGCCTGAAGCGCCGCAAACGCGGCATTCTCGACGAATTCCTTGCGCGCCGGGAGCACAAGGGCAAGGCCCGGGGTGGCCCCGATATCGAGCCGGGCATGGTATGTTTTGCCGCCAAGGCTCTCCGAGACGCTGGCAAGCTTGCGGGTGAGCACCATCCCATGGAAATTCGTCGTGGGGTCCTGGTGGTATTCGCGCCCTTCGAACACGCCGATCTGGCTGCCGTTCCACTCGGCGATGTAGATTGCCTTGGCGAGGAAGTCCTCGCGCGGCATTTCCGTGCCATTGAAGAACACCGGCAGCGGGTAGAACTTCGCGACCTCGCGCAGAATCCGCTCGGTGGTCTGCTCGCTCACACCGGGCATCAGGAAGCTGATTGTCGTCCCGACGGGGCGAGCAAGGGGCTGCACGGCAATGTCCTGCGCACCGGTCCAGCCATCCGCTGGGACATGGACCGACCATCCGATGTCGGCATCGGTATGACGCGAGCTGATCCGGGTTTCCTTGCCCGCCAGGCTGAAGACACCCATGCCTGCCGGGTCTTCGGCCTCATGGATGTGCTGGCTCCAGCCCGAATCCCCCAGCGCAATCATGGTCTGCGGATGGGCGACTCCGGTTCCATCATCGACAAGGGTCAGGCGCGCTGCGTCCTGATCCGCGCAGCAGGCGATATCGATTCGGGAAGCGCCCGCGCGGCGACTGTTCTGGAGGAGCTCGCCGAGGATATCGCCGATGGTGCCATTGAAGAGGCGCGTGACTTTGGTGATCGTCTTCGGGCTAACGCTGGGTCGAATAACTGTCGGGTTCATGACAAGGGGTCCTTCATCGCACTGTTTCGCCCCTCCCCTCCCCCTTCCCTTCAGAACAGCGGATTGATGCCTGGCCGGAGCCCGGCTGCCTTGGCCTGCTCTTCAGCCAACGCGCTTGGGTCGCAGGGCTTCAGGAATCGGGATGATCTCGTGCGCCGTATCACGCAGCGCCGTAACCTCGCCGCGCGCGGCGTAGAGGTCCTTGGCGATGAGCGCGCAGACTTCGGCCTCGCCATAGGTTGGCCGGCCAAGGTGATCGACGCGCTCGACTTGTCGGGTAATCACGCCGACTTTGCCTTCCGGCACCCACTCGGCCCAATCGCCCCAGGCGCTGGTCACGCAGAATTCGCCGATCGCAGCCATATAAGCCTTGCGCGTCCGCAGGATCGCAGAGGAATTCTCCTCTATTGCCTCGCCGGTGAAGGCGCTGAAGCGGTCCGGGTGCCAACATCGGGTAGTATCGCGGGCAAGCTGCAGGAAGCCCGCAGAGCAGGAGCCCTGCCCTTCAAGCTCGCTGGTGAAGGCAAGGATCGGGAGCCCCCAATCGCAATCTTCTTCGTAGGCCCCGCCTTCGATCCGTAGCGCCGCTGGCATGGCGGCCTGTCTCTGATCGGACAGAATGATACCGCCGTGGCTGGCGGTCATAACTGACCATATGCCGGGGGCCAGCTGATCGGCCTGCTGGACGGCGCCCCAGATGGAAGTGGAGGGACGCGGTGATGGGGCAAAACATGGCATGAGCGAACTCTCCTGTTGCAGGTTCGCTCAGACCCTCCCCCTCTTCTTCAGCTCAGGATCCCGAGAGCGGTCCGGGCAACGATCTCGGGCGTGACGTCTCCAAGAGCGAGGGCCGCCACCGGTCCAAGCTGCGAAAGACGAGTCCGCTCGATTGCCCTGAGGGCGAGATAATCCTCGTCGGACGACTGGAGGATTTGCAGCGCAAAGCGGCACTCCTGCCCGGTGTTGTCGTCGAGAAGGGCGATCAGGAAATCCGGCCTTACGGAGACGTCCGCAAATGGCAGATCGAAAAGGATCTTCTTCACCGCCATCCGGATGTCCCGGCGTCGCAGGATAAACTGCGCGTCTTGGAGCGCCCGCAGAACGTCTCGGTCGTGGTCTCGCTCTGTCGGCACGAACTGGTTGCCGCTCAAGACAGGCTGAGCGTAGGCGCGCAGCGCGACATAGCCCTCCTTCCTGCTGTGCTCGCCGACGACGGCGAGCACAAGAAACGGCGGCTCAACTTCGGCGCGGATGATCCCGGTGTGCTGGATGCGGTTTCGGACCGAGATCGTGCCGAGACCGGTGACGATCTCGGTGGAAGTGACCGCATTGGCCTCGAGCAGAAGAAACGCCTGGGGCGCGAATTCATGAGGCCATCTCTCGGCCGCAGCGCGCAGTCGGGCGTGAACCCGCCGCTTTTCGTAATCGATGGCGTTCGTGTAGAGATGGGCCGAGAGCGGAACCCTGGGCGCAATCTCGAGACCTTGCGCAGCCCGGCGCAGGAAACGCATCTCCTGGCTGATCGAGCCCTCCCGTGGCCCTGCTGGCGGAAGCTCGCGCAGCACGTTGGAACCCGCCCGCTCGAGCAGCAGCCACAGCAGTTTGCCGAGGCGCGGGATTGCAACACCGCGCGACCGGTCGTCTGGCTCACTGTGGTCCGGTTTCTGGGCGAGTTTCTCCGGCGCCTTCTGGTGCGCGTTGAACAGGCCATCTGGAACATCGAGCGCGTAGAGCGAATCCCTTGCTGTCTCGCGGATGCGCGGCGGTGCCTGGGGCAGGAAAAATGGACACGCCGGCGCATGCATCGGCCTCGAAGTCAGCCGCCGCAGATAATAGGTTTCCTGAAAGCTCAGGTAGGCCGGGCTCAGCAGCGGCGGCGCGGTGACCTCGCCCAGACAATCGCAGGCGAGCCATTTGTGATTCTCGCGCGCTGTCACGACGAGGGAGACGCAGGCCCGGTGATCGGCCTCGTTGCCATGGCCCGTGTACCAGCGGACCAAGGCTGCCCGCAGACCGTCGCCAATGGCGACGCGCCCGGTGCTACCTGTGGTGTCCTTGGCCACCAACCACATGGTCTGACGCTCTTGACCGCCCCTTTTGTTCACTCTATGTTCGTCACATAGAGGAATTTTGTCTTATGAACAAGGTATTCGATCTCGGCCAATTCGACCTCGATCTGACGCTGCGCGATGCATCGGTTGACCCGCTGGTGACGCCTACGCGGCGCTCGCTCAGCAATGCCTCTATCGGGATAGAAGCGTTCGATGCCTATTATTCGGCGCGCGAACTCTACGAAGCGCTGCAGGGGGTTTTCCTGGGCACACCCGGTGCCAAGAACAAGCTGACGCAGGTGCTTTCGTGCCAGTGCGATGATTATCAGCGGTGTCTCTACTACACGCTGGCGGGGCGCGGCATTGTCCAGATGCTGGATGATCTCGAATGGCTGCTCGATCTCCTGCGCCCTCGCTGCGAAATGTCGGGGAAGCTCCTTCGCTCCGGCGAGAGGCCTGCACCGCAGGTCAATCCCTATGTCGCAAGCGAACCCGACGGGCCCGTTCCGGCACGCTCGGCCGACTTCGTCGAGGGACCCTCGTGGTATCTCGATCCGTCGCTTGGCGGCCGGATCGAGGACTAGGCAGGCATCAGCTTGCCGGCCTCACCGGCAGAATCAGGGATTGCGCAGGCCAAGCCGGTCGTCGTCATCTACGAGCGTGATGCGCCCTTCCCAGTGCCACAGGACAAGGTTGAGAGCGTCGGCGGGAGCGCCGCGGGCGTAGCTCGGCACGACAATGCCCACATAGCCTTGCGCGATCGCGGCCTCCGCCAGATCTTGCGTCGGGACCGGTTTGCCTGAGAGCATCCGATCACGCCACGCCGGGTCGGCGAGCTCAGCCGGTGCGATACCGAAAGGCCGCAATGCAGCCGCATCGCGGCCATCGAGCAACGGTCCGATATCGGCCTGATAAGCGACGAGCGTGGTGGGCTGGAGGGTGCCAACCTGATTGGCCTCGCGCAGCGCGGTCTCTGGGGCGAGGGAAGTATAGAGCGCGCTGCGCCCGATGCGATTGAACCGTCCGCCAAACCGGGCCGCCCCCTCCCCTGAGAGGGGCTCGCGGGACCAGACCGGATTGTGGGCGCGGTAGAGCAGCCCGGTGAAGTGCATGAGGCTAGGCGTGAATGCCGGCGTCGACGGCGTCGATATAGGTCAGAACGTCATCGGCCCGATTGTTCTGCACAAGCTGCATTGCAGTCTGGCCCGAAAAGCCCGGCAGCGGCTCAGAGCGGTACCAGGCATAGGCCAGCAAGGCTGAACCGAACCGCGGTTCGACCTTGTTGAGCACTTCGACCATCTGCCGAAGGCGGCGCTGGGTACGATCGGAGGCAATCCGGTCCTTGCGCTGGATCGCGTCCTTGCCGAGACCCAGCGAGCGCGCCAGTTCGTCGCTGGTGGTGCGCAGCGCATCGACGATTTTGCGCGGAGCAAACGCGCCATTGTCCGCATAGTTCTGAATCGCCATTGCAAAGCTCCATGAATTCTGACGCGATATAGCGTCATTCTGAGCGGCCTTCAAGCTGCCATAGGGCTGGCGCCGAGTTCGTCACAGGACGACAACTTGCAGTTCGATCGCACCGGGTGGGTTTTCTCCCGTCGGCATGACACAGAAGGGCTGAAGCGTGCTGCCGGTTCTGACCACAGCGTGGCTCTTCCCGGTTTTCGCGCTCATCCGGATGGCGACGCGCTCGGCATTGGCCCGCCCGCAAAGGACACGGCGGCGCGGATCGAGGCTGGCAGAAGTCATGGAAGAGGCCCTCGCTACTGGGCTATCGGGAAGAAGGTCTTGATCCTTCGGGCGGGACGAATGATCTCGAAGCGCCGCTCCATCAGCCGGGAGATACGATAGGCCCCGAAGCCATCGGGTGTCCGCAGCTCGATCTTGCTCCCGCGCTTGCTGACCCGGAACTCGCGGTGTTCGCTGCCGTCAGTAAAGCGCAGCGGTTCGGGAAGCCGCAGGATGTCGCCATCGGCAACCTTTCGCTCCTTGAGACGCAGCATGGCGTAACACCGGTTGCGCCAGTCCAGGGCATAGGGGTGCGAGGATGAGGTGAGCAGTTCCAGGATGCTTCGCGGGCAATTCGCCTCGACGGGGCCGGATTGCTCATCCAGTCGGGTAGGATTGGTGCTGCTCATGGAGTCAGCCCTGATCCCCCCGCCGA
>NZ_JBGMOE010000081.1:0-89751 GCF_041424195.1 Tardiphaga sp.
ATCATCGACGAACGCTCCGGCATCATCGTGATGGGCCGCGACGTCCGCGTCGCTACCGTCGCCGTGGCGCAAGGCAATCTCACCGTGACGATTTCGGAGAGCGCCAATGTCAGCCAGCCCAATGCATTCTCCAATGGCCGCACTGTCGCCACGCCGAGCACGCGCGTCGGCGTGACCGAGGACGGCAAGAAGTTCGCTTTGGTGAAGGACGGCGTCTCGCTGCAACAGCTCGTCGATGGTCTCAACGGTCTCGGCATCGGCCCGCGCGACCTGATCGGCATCCTGCAGGCCATCAAGGCTGCCGGCGCCATCCAGGCCGACATCGAGGTGATGTGATGAACGTCAACACCGCTGTCGCCGCCTATCAGACCAAGCACCCGACGATTAACGGGCGTCCCGACCAGACGCTGATCGATGCCCTGCAGAAAGTGTCGCCGCAAGCTCAGGCCAAGACGCGCAAGCAGTCCGAAGACTTCGAGGCGATGTTCATCAACACGATGTTCTCGCAGATGACATCGGGCATCAAGGGCGAAGGCCCGTTCGGCGACACCACCGGCACCGGCGCATGGCGCTCGATGCTGACCGACGAGTATTCGAAGTCGTTCGCCAAGGCTGGCGGCGTCGGCATCTCCAACGAAGTCTTTCGTTCGCTCATCATCCAGCAGGCCAACCGCGCCAGCTGATCGCAGAGGACACCGCCATGAACAACGCGCAACGCAAGCAAGCCGCACCGATCGTCGCACCGCGTTCGGTCGCGACGCTGATGGAAGCCCGCCAGCTCGCCGACGAACTGATGAAGGTGATGAACGAACTGCTCGCCGTCATCGAGCAGGAGACGACGCTGGTCCGCAACGGCCATATCCGCGAGGCTATCAAGCTCGAAGCTCCGAAGGCGGATATTTCGCGTCGTTACATCGCGATGATCTCGCTGCTCAAGATCAGCCAGACATATCTCGCGCAGACGACGCCAGACCTGCTCTCGGCCTTGCGCAAGCACCATGACGTGTTCCGTGCGATGCTACAGGTCAATCTGACCGTGCTCGCCACCGCGCATGCGGTGTCGGAAGGCATTGTCCGCGGCGTCAATGCCGAGGTTCAGAAGCGTAATATCCCGCAGACCTATACGGCGGCCGGTCGACAGGCTCAGCCCGGCCGAGCCAACATGACGCCCATTGTCGTCAGCAGGTCACTTTGATCGCATAGTTGGTCATACGACTGTGGGCGCGTGAGACGCGCCGCGGCATTGCTGTCTTTTGAATTAAATTGCAACGCGCAGGTAAGCACCGGATTCAGCCGTTCGGTGCATAATGTCGTTTGGGAACGGGTCGGGATTGATCTAATGGAGCCAGGAGGGCTGCCATGGGTGCCGACTTCAATATCAAACCGGTGGGGGCACCGGTTGCCACGCCTGTCATCAGACCCGCACCAGAAGCGGTGCGTGAAGCCGTGCCTACGCAACTGCCACCCGACAAGACTGTGTCGGCAGCGCCCCGCGTGCTGCAGCCCAATATCTCTGCGGCGAACTATCAGCAGATGGATAGCGACCGTATCTCGAAGGAAGTCGTCATCGACAAGGGTGCAGGCGAGATCGTCTTTGTGTCCGTGGACAAGAAGTCCAACCAGGTGATCGATCAGTACCCCGAGGAATCGCGACTGCGTTCCCGGGCCTATCTACGCGCCATGGATACGCTCAAGCAGGACGCGAAGCAGCAGAATCGACGCATGGAGACAGACCGCAGCATCTAATGCTGCTGATCACACGTTGCGCGTTGCGTAAGCCGTATCAAGATACGTACCGCCGGTGGCGGCATCGGTCACGACGTTCTTGATCGTCGCCTTGTTGTTGGCCGTCATCTGAAACTTGGTGTCGCCCACGCGAAACGAGTTATCCTTGATCAGGACCTGCTGATACTTGACGGTCCCCTCGCTCTGATACTTCACCTGCGCGCGAAAGCCTTCGACTTGCGAAATCGCGATCTCGAACTTCTTGCCGTTGGCGTATTTGCCTTCCCAACTGCCCTTATAAGCCTCAGGATCCACGGCCACATACTTGCCTGGGGTCACCGGCGTCGTCGTCTTGTAGGCCGTCGCCAGGATGCTGAGAGCGTCTGCCATTGCTGCCTCGTACCGCGCGGTCCGAATCACCGCGCATCTCTGCCGGCGATTAGGCCGCTCAGACCGTTAAGCTATCGTTACGGAGCCACTCAGGCTCACGGGCGACCGGACAGTCCCGCCGCAATATTGCGGTTGATATCGATGAGCGCTTGCAGATGTTCAACCTGGCGGATCTGCTGAAGCGCGGTGCACTGCGTCAGAACGAAAATGCCGATATTGGCGATGTTCTGACGGATCTCGATCGATTCCGGATTCTGGTCATTCATGGCATCGCCGACGAAGATGGACCAGAGCTTGCGGTTGAAGAGAAGAGCCTCATCAAGGCCAGCATCGGTGTGGGCCCAATTGGTCACCACGTCCTGCAGCTTGCGCGCTGCCTTCAGAAGGGCTTGGGCTTCGATGTCTCTCGGTGTCGCCGTGGTCTGGGCAGTACGCGCGTAGGCTTGAGCACCGATCGACATTCGCTACCTCAAAAACTCTTCTTCCCGCTTGATCAGCGGACGCAATTCCTTGAGTGCTTTGTAAAGTGCGCCGCTTAAAATAAGCTTACTGACGTCCTCAATCGTCTCGCGAAAACTCGGAACCGCTTCAATCAATTCCTTGATGAAGCCGAGATACAGTTCCTGATAGGCGGGGATATCATTCTCCAGATACATCATCTGCACGCAGAGATAGACGCGCTTGACCGGTGTCGTTGCAGTCTCCGCGGTGAGGATGTCCTTTTCACGCATGATTGGCGCATCGCCATCAATCAGGAACGCCGTGCGCGTATCGGAATTGGTGATCACGCTTTGGCCGATGATGATTCGCTCACCCGGCTTCAATTCGACTCGCAAAGGCATTCAGCTCTCCTTTTCCCTCACCGGCTCCCCAGAGACCGCATGCAAAAGCCGGCGGTATCTGGTGCCGCGCTTCGGGCGGGCATGCACTATCCAGGAACCCGGAAAATACGCTTGCGATATGAATAATACCAGCGTTCAGCGGCGTACATCTCAGGCCCGGGAAAGCTCCAGCCCCGACAAAGCGCCGCTTATGATGCGCTACTAACGAAAAACGGCGGGGTTTCCCCGCCGTCCGATAATCCCAGTGCGGCTGTCAGACTTACTGGAGCAGCTTGAGCACGCTCTGCTGCGACTGGTTGGCCAGCGCCAGCGCGGACACCGCTATCGACTGCCGGGTCGACAGCGCCTGACTGTTGGCAGCCTCCTCGTTCGTGTCTGCCAGCGTCAGGTTGGACGAACCGGTCTGCAGCACATTGATCAGGTTCTTGGCAAATTCCTGACGGATCTGCACGATCGACAGGTTGGAGCCGAGCGCCGAGGCCTGCGCGCGGAGAACCGAGCTGGAGATATTAAGCGCAGCCAGCGTGTTGTTCGCCGATGTGTTGTCGAGGAAGTCCGCGCCCTTGGCGAGCTTGCTGAGGCCCAGACCTGCCGGCGTCAGGGTCGTGCCGGCGATGTTGAGCGTGGACTTGCCTGTCTCGTTGAACACCAGCTTGAGCTGATCGCCACCCAGCAGGTTGATGCCGTTGAAGGAGGCATCCTGCGACGTGGTCGTGATCTGGTCGATGATGTTGTTATACTGCGCGACGAGATTGGCGCGCGAGGTCTGCGACGCGAAGTCTTGAACCGGCGTGCTCGGCACCAGGCCGTTGAACAGCTTGCCGACGCCCGCGGCTGTGCCGCCAATGGCGCCGATCGTCGACGACGCAGCATCGTTCGAGGTCGTGATGGTCATGAAGCCGGCGGGATCGATGACCGCCTGCAGATTGTTCGGTGCCAGCGCCGCGTTAAGCTGCGCCAGTGTCGAGACCTGACCGCTCGCAGTGCCGAAGGTGATGTTCGTCGCGGCGCTCGATGGATTGGTTGCCGCGATCGTCAGCGTCAGCGCAGGCGGACCACCCAGGGCCGTCGGGCCTGAAGTTCGCGCCTGGGTCACCGACGTACCCAACCCGAGCCCGGCGAGCGCGGCGGTGTTCGAGCTCGTGATCGACAGATCGGAAGCAGTACCCGTGTGCAGCGTGATCGCTCCAATGGGCGCTGCCGTGTTGACTGCCGAGCCGGCACCACCCGACAGCGCATCGATCTTGCTCAGCAGCGTGGTGACGCTGTCCGTGATATTGATCTCGTTGGCGCCCGAAGCGCCCGACGCTCTGAAGGTCAGGCTCTGACCATTGACGGTGATGGTGTCGTTCACCGCGAAACTGGTGGCGATCGAATCGGTCGCCGCTCCGCCCGACAGCAGCGTGGCGCCCGTAATGGCAGCCGCATTCTTGTTATTCGCGATGGTACCAACGAAGGTGTTGTCGGTCTTCGCGGATGTACCCAACAGATTGTCCGCGGTCGCGCCCGGATTGATCGGCGTCGTGATCGACGACTTGGCGTTGTAGCCGACAGGTATCTGCAGCGCCTGATTGGCGATCGATTTCGCGGTATCGACCAGCTTCTGCAAGGAGGTGATGCCGGTATTGGCCGCCTGCAGCACCTGCACGCCGTTACCGATGCCGTCGAGCAGGCTGTTGATGTCGCCGGCGCGGCTATCGAGCCCTGCTGCCGTGAAGAAGTTGGTGGGGTTGTCGAGCGCGGTGTTGACCTTCTTACCGGTCGCAAGACGATTCTGCGTCGTGGACAAGAGGTCCGCCGTCGACTGCAACGACAGCAGGTTCTGGCGAACCGAAGCCGAAAGAACGATGCCTGACATATGGAAACCTTCCTGTTCCCAGCGCGGTCGACCTTCAGGTCGCACAAGCGCATGGTGCATCTGACGAGACCCATCTCGCCGCGACGCTGCCGGTTAAATTTGACGCCCTTCTGGAAGAGGAATCTCGGTCCGCCTTGCGGCAATGCCCGGATTAAACGCGGCCGATTCTCGGCCTACCTGCTTCCTACTCAGGCCGAATATGACCGACGACCATTTAAGATATGGTTAACAGCGG
Organism: Tardiphaga sp.; assembly: GCF_041424195.1. NCBI lineage: Bacteria > Pseudomonadati > Pseudomonadota > Alphaproteobacteria > Hyphomicrobiales > Nitrobacteraceae > Tardiphaga > Tardiphaga sp. The sequence goes on from NZ_JBGMOE010000081.1 coordinate 5,051, forward strand.
ATTAAGGCTTTCGTAAAACTGCCCCAAAACGGCAAAGCCCCGGAAAGCTTAAGCTTTCCGGGGCTTTGCGACGATTGGACAACGAAAAACGGCGGGGCTTTCTGCCCCGCCGCCTTCTGTTTCGACTAGTCCGCTGAAGTTTAGCGGAGGAGCTGGAGAACGCCCTGCTGCGACTGGTTGGCCAGCGACAGCGCGGAGACGGCGATCGACTGGCGGGTCGACAGCGCCTGGCTGTTGGCCGCTTCCTCGTTGGTGTCGGCGAGCGTGAGGCTCGATGCACCGGTCTGCAGCACGTTGATCAGGTTCTTCGAGAAGTCCTGACGCATCTGCACGACCGACAGGTTCGAGCCGAAAGCCGAAGCCTGCGAACGCAGCGTGGAGCTGGCGGTGTTCAGCGAGGCCAGGAGCTTGTTGGTACCAGCGTTATCGAGGAAGTCGGTGCCCTTGGTCAGCGACGCCAGACCGAGGCCAGCCGGATCGAAGGTGACGCCGGTGATGCTCAACTTCGACTTACCGGTCTCGTTGAAGGTCAGCGCGAGCGTATCGCCGTTCAGCAGGTTGACGCCGTTGAACGACGAGTCGCTTGCGGTGGTCTTGATCTGGTCGATCACCGTATTGTACTGCGCGACCAGGCCAGCGCGGGTGTTCTGAGCGTTGACGTCAGCCACCGGAGCGGAGGTGTTCAGCGCGCCGAACAGCTTGCCCGAGCCGGTCGCCGTGCCACCGATGATGCCGCTGGCCGTCAGATCGAACGATGCTTCATCGTTCGTGGTCTGGATGGTCAGCTTTCCGGACGTGTCGAGCGTCGCCTGCAGATTGCTGGTTGCCAACTTCTTGTTCAGATCGTCGAGCGTATTGACCTGATTGGCGCCCTTGCCGAAGGTGATCGTCTGGGCAGCGCTACCGTCGATCGCACCGATCGTCAGCGCCTGACCAGCGAACGAGCTCGTCGCTGCCGTGGTGCCAGCCGTGAGGCCCACCTTGGCAAGCGCACTACCACCCAGGACAATGCTGCCCGTGGCGTTGCTGTTCGTCAGCGTGAGCTTGTTGCCGGTGATCGACGCGGCCGCGGTGCCACCACCGAGAGCCGTCTTGATTGCAGCGGTCAGATCGTCAGTGGTCGCTGCAGTGGTCGCGGTGGTGTTCAGGTTGATGGTGCCGTCTGGATCAGTCGTGGACGCAGCGGTACCAGCACCTGCAGCCGTGATCTTGATCGTCGTACCGTTCACGATGAGTGTATCGTTGGCCGCAAAGCTGCCGCCAGCCGCAGTCGTCAAAGCAGAAGCAGCCGCAAGAGTACCAGTCGCCGTGCCAGTGAGCGTGGCTGCGGTATCGGGCGTGCCGAGCAGGTTGGTGGCAGTCGCACCGGCGATCGTCGAGGAGAACTGCGACTTGGTCGAATAGCCCGAGGTCGCCTGCAGCGCCTGGTTCGCAATCGACTTGGCGGAGTCGACGAGCTTCTGCAGCGAGGTGATGCCGGTGTTGGCGGCCTGCAGGATCTGCACGCCGTTACCGATACCATCGAGCAGGTTGTTGATGTCGCCAGCGCGGTTGTTCAGGCCCTGCGCGGTGAAGAAGTTCGTGGGATTGTCGAGCGCCGAGTTGACCTTGTTGCCGGTCGCGAGGCGGTTCTGGGTGGTGGAGAGGAGGTCCGCGGTCGACTGCAGCGAGAGCAGGTTCTGACGGACGGAAGCCGAGAGTGTAATGCCGGACATGTTTGGTTACCTTCCTGGTAGACACAACGAGCGACCTTCTTGGTCGACAGAGGGAAGATGAACCGCAGGTTCTAAAATTGCGTAAAGGGAACTGTGCGGATTTAATGCTCCCTGCGCGTGTATTTAGCTACCTGCACCCGCCCCGGAAACGACAAAGCCCGACTCGTGAGAGTCGGGCTTTGTCGTTTGTTATCAGTGCTTTTGTGAAGCTGGGAGGTTGGCTTCCCGGACTTTGGCGAAGAAGCCAAAGCCCGGCGAAGTTGTAAACACGAGGCAACCCGTTAAAGAAACTTAACCAAGCTCATCTGATAAAGATTTGACGTTGTCTGATACGAGGCCTGCAAGGCGGTCTGCAGCGCCAGAATTTTGGTCGCGACCTCGTCGTTATTAATGCCCTCGATGGAGTCGAGCATTGTCTGGGCCATCGCCTTGGTCTGCACCTGGCGATCTGTCGTCGATTTGATCGATGCCTGCGCGCCGGCAAAGTCGGCCTGGATGTCCTGAATGGTCTGCTGGCCAGGGACAGCCGCCAGATTCTGCGCCACGCGCTGGTTCAGCGCCGCGATCTGCGCATTGGCGTTTTTTGCATAGGTCGCATTGCCGAGTTGTGCCGGATCGACGGCCACGGCCGCGAACACCGCGACGGTCTGCAGTTGCGAGCGCAGGGCCTGCTCGTCGGCGCGCGCGCCATATTGCACCGTGATCGATGTATCGATCTGGGAGATTGCCGATCCGCGGGCCGAGCCATTGGCGGCCGTGTTCTGCTCGCCCTGATACCAGATCACGGTATTGGCAGCCGTACCGGCAACCAGCGACGTCGCTGCGCTGGCGGGCGAGCCCTGCACGCGCATCGGCGGCTGATCGAAGAATTCGTTACCGGCCTGGATCGACGAAGCCGCGACCAACGGGCCGTTGGCAAGGCTTTTCACCGCCGATGTCAGCGCTGTATTCAGATTGGCAGCGGTGACCGCCGATGACGGGGCCACGGGAGGCGTCGCATTCGGCTGCCCCGGGTCGATCGCAAACGAGCCCGCCGGCGTTGGCGTCGCCGACGACGCGGTCAGAACGATGTCTTCGGTGGTGCCGTCAGGCAGGTTGAATGTGAACTTGATCTGATCGCCATCTTTCGGATTGGTCGCGCCGAGATCGACCGACATCGCAAGCGGCGACGGTGGCGTGGTGGCCGGCGGTGTTGCGGTCGGCTGGGTGACCGTCGCACCGGTGATCGTGGTCGAGATCGCATTCAGCTTGAGGCCGAACGGCGTCGCTGCGACTGGCGGCGTCGCCGTTGGATCGGCAGCGAAGTCTTCGCCGATCTGCACCGAAGTGGTGGTCGGCTGCGACAGCAGCATGTGGCCCATACCGGATGCTCCGAGGTCGGCCTGGTTGCGCTCCGAGATCACCTGCTTGAGGCCGGCAATCGCCGCACCGTTACCATTCATGATCTGGTCGGCCGGCGCGACCGGTGCCGTGTCGGTGGCCCGCCCGGAGAACAGGTAACGGTCGCCCGACTTGGCATTGAGCATGTCGACTGAGTCATAGAAATCGAGCGAGGCGGTCTTCTGCCCCGGCGTCTGACCGGTATTGTCGAAATTGCTGCCGGCGCTGACGGCAGCGCCCTTCACTTCCGATCCGATCGCAACGAGCCGCTGCAGCGACAGATTGGCCACGCCGATGCGCGTGTTCAGATTGACTGCGGTATCGGCATAGGCGGCCACATTGCTGATCTGCGCGCGCAACGCGATCGCGAGACTGCGACCGCTGCCCTGCCCTGCATAGGTGTTCGAGACCTTGCCGCTCGACAGCTGCTGCGTCAGCGTATCGAGCTGATCGCGCAGACTGGTAATTCCGGATCCGATATAGGATGTACGTCCGCTGACACCGCTGATCGTCATGATTACCTCAGAATGCCTGCATCAGGGTTTTGTACAATTCGTTGACCGTCGACATCACGCGCGCATTGGCCGAATAGGCGTTCTGCAGCGACAGCAGATGCGCCATCTCGTCATCCATATTCACGCCGGACGCGTCTGCCATCTTCTTGTCGAGTGTGTTGAGAACGACGTTCTGGCCATCCGCCAGTTGCTTGGCGGAATCTGCAGCAGCGCCCTGCTGCCCGACGAACTGGCGCATATAGCTCAGCAGCGTCCCCTTGAACGGCGCCGTAGCGCTGCCAGTTCCCGTCGCCGGCGAATAAGTGAAACTGGCATTGTTCAACTGGTTGAGCAGGAGGGCCGACCGCGTCGTGTCGCCTGCTGCCGTCGATCCGCTGTAAACCACCAGCTTGGACGGATCGGCGACGATCCCATTGTTGATCGTCAGCCGGCCCGCGAGACCGGTCATCTGCGAACCGTTCTTGCTGATGCCACCGCTATAGGCGGCGCCGTTATCGGTGAACAACGCCAGCTCCGGGCTGCCGTTGCTCAGATCGTTGGGACCTTGCGTGACCGTCACCGACGCCGCGTTGATGTTGGCGAATGCGGGATTGTTGACGACGGTGAGTGCGCCGGCCGTGCCGGAGAACGTAGCCTGCCCGCCAAGCGCCGCGTTCAACTGATTCAGAACCGAGCCGAAGCCCGAAGAAAAATCGAGGCCGATGACGGTATCATTCGGATTGGTTGTTGCCGTGTTCGGCAGCGGCAGCACGCTGGGATCATCGACCCGCATGAACGAAATCTCGCGCTGCGTGTTGGTCGCCGTATCCGTATACGTGAAGTGAATCACATTGCCCGGCTTCATCTGCGAGACATCGAGCGTAAAGCCGGTCGGCGTCCCCGGAGGCAGCGCCGTCGGCGGCACCGTCGGCACGGGAAAGACGCTTCCAGCTGTCGTCTTGTCCGAGAGCGCGCTCGAGATCGACCCAGCGAACTGATCGAGCTGGTTCTGCGCCTCGACAAGCGTCTTGTCGCGAAGTTCGGTATATGCGGCGATCGTGCCCGACTTGATAGCGCCGGTGGCAGTCAGATCGATCGATCCGCCATTCGGAAATTCGATCACCACCGAGCCGAGATTACTCTTGCTGGGATCCGCGCTCCACGTCGTGCCGGCCGATACTGTGCCCTGGGCATTAAACGCCAGTGTCGCCGCTTCGTTGCCCACCAGCTGCACACCGGAACCGGTGAAGATGGTAACCTGATTGGCGCCATTGGTAGTGACGCGGATATCCATCAGCTGCGAGAGCTGCGTGACATATTGATCGCGCTGATCGAGCAGCGCGGCGGTGTTGGAGTCCGTCGATGTCCCGCCTTGCGGATTGGCCGTCAACTGATTGTTGATCGTGGCAATCTGCTTCATCAGAGTGTTGGCGGTCGTCACGGAATCCTTGATGCCGTTTTCCGCCGCGCCGCGCAGGTTCTGAATGCCCTGCGTCATCGAATTCAATTGTTGCGCAAGTGTTTGCGCGGCATTGAGCACGCCGATCCGTGCCGACTGACTGTCCGCACTCGTAGACAGCGCCTGCACTGCCGTCGTCAGGGCGTTGAAGGAATATTCGAGCGAGCCGACTGAACCAGGATCGCCGTAGAGGCTCTGCATCTGCTGCAGGAAGCTCGAACGGAGCGTGGCATAGCCCGCGCCCGACGTTTCGGTGCGGAGCTGCGCCTGAATATACTGATCGAGCTGGCGATTGACGCCGACGGTGCGGACGCTGCTGCCGTTGCCGGAATTGACTGCGACCTGATCTGTCGACTTGCGAATGTAGCCGGGCGTTTCCGCATTGGCCACATTCGAGGATACCAGCGACATCGCGGCCTGATTGGCGCGCAGGCCGGACATGGCGATGGAGAGTGCGTCGTTCAGACTCATAACTAACTGTCGCTCTCAAGGTTCACGCGGGAAGAAGGCCGCAGCCGCGGCTTTCCGGTTAACGCATCACGTTCAGCAGATCCTGAACCATGGTGTTGGTGGTCGTGATCACCTTGGTATTGGCTGAATAAGCCTGCTGGGTGACGATGAGCTTGGTGAATTCATCGGCGATATCGGTGTTGGACGACTCCAGCGACGAGCCGGAAATGCTGCCACCCTTGCCGTACAAGGCTTCGCCGGATTCGTTGGTCGTCTCGAATGCGCCACCGTCGATGCGCTTGAGGAAGTTGGCGCCGTTGAAGGTGGCAATGCTGACTTCGGCAAGATCGATGTTGCGGCCGTTGGAGTAGCTGCCGACCACACGTCCTTCATTGCTGACCGACACGCTCTGCAGCTGCCCCGCAGCGTAGCCGTCCTGCTCGAGCTGATTGACCTGGACGTTGCCGTTGGTGTCGGCGAATTGCGTGAGACCACCGGTGCCGAATGCCATGGTGACATTGCCAAGGCTCTTGCCGCTGACGGTCAGGCCGGTCAGCGTGATCTGGCCGACGACCGGCTGCATCTGGCCGTTCGGCCCGAACTTGAAGTCGGTGCCGACATTCTGCCAGGCAGCGGTCGCGCCCGTGGCCGCGGGGTCGGTCTGGTAGAACAGGTTCCAGGTATCCGTTCCGCCCTGCGTAGCGGATTCGACTTTCGCCCACCTGAATTGCAGGCTGACCGGCGCACCGTTGCCGTCATAGACCGTCTTGGCCCCGCCGCTGATCGATTCATCGAGGAAGGTCTGAGAGTCGCTGCCGATCACGATGCCGGTGCCCGCCGTACCGCCGCCCGAACGAAGGCCGGTGACGGTGCCGGTGAAACCCAGGGCCTGGAATGCGGCGACCGCCGTGGTCGTCGACCCTGCCGCCAGCGTAAAGTCGTTCGCCGTACCGGAGTTCAATGTGATCACACCGGTGGGGGACACGCTCGATAGCGGCGACGTGTTGCCGGTCGCGGTGTCGATGGCGGTGAGCACGTCGCCGACAGTGGCCGTATCGATCGGGATGAAGGTCGTGCCTGGCACGGGCGCGGGAGCAACGCCGCCCGTGTAGAACGAAAGCGTCTTGGTCGTGGTGACGCCGGCACTTGTGGTCTTCAGGACGAGCGTATCGCCGTTCGCGAAGCCGACCGGCAGCGTATCGCTGCCGGATACGGGCGCGAGTTTGGTAGCCGCCGAGATCGGCGCCGGCGTCGTCGCGAAATTGTTGCGCGCGTTGCCGGGAACACCCGTATTGCCGAAAGGCGTTGCCGCGGTGCCCAGCACGCGCGGGTTCGACACGAAGTCGGCCGATCGCAACAATTCGGAACCAGGCACCGACGTCTGATGCTTGGTGGTCAGCGGATAGCTGGCGAGGTTGGCGCGGTAGTCGATCTTGGTGGTGGCCTGCGACGGCAGGAAGTCATTCTGGAAGCGCAGCACTTCCGGCGTACTGCCGGCCGGGTTGCCGGTCGAGGGATCGATCTTGACGCCCTGCAGATAGTAGCCAGCGCCGTTGACGAGATAGCCGTTCTTGTCGAGCGAGAAGTCGCCGCGACGGGTGTATTTGTTGACGCCGTCAAAGATCGGCGTGGAGTCGGAGACGTTGCCGGGCTTCTGCACCGCAAAGAAGCCGTCGCCGTTGATCGCCATGTAAGTCGCGACCGAAGACGACTGCACCGAACCTGCGATGGTGTTGGTGCTGCGCGATTGCGCCGTCACGCTGCCGGCCACCTGTGCGGATGTGCCGGCATCGGGAATGAGGTCGAGGAAGCTGGTATCGATCCGCTTGAAGGCGGTGGTCTGCGAGTTCGCGATGTTGCCGGAAATGTTTTCCAGCGCATAGGAGTTCGCCCGCAGGCCCGCAACGGACGTGGTGAGAGCGCCGAAGATACCCATTACATCGTCTCCAACTTCGATCCGGGCGGCCCGCCGGATGGTGCCAAATTCGCAGCCGCTGTCGGAGGAGATGTCGCAAGCGCCGTGCCAAGGGGATAAATGCAACGAATTCAACGCACTAAACAAAGAACCCCGGTCCATGGACCGGGGCACATTTGCCTAGCAGGGTAATAATTGCCGGATCGGCGCCTGATTTCGCCGGGGTCTGCGCAGTTGCTCAGGTCGCCGACGGCGCGGCCGGTTTGAAGATCATCGCGAAGCCATCCATGCAGTAACGCAAGCCAGTCGGCTTCGGGCCGTCATCGAAGACGTGACCAAGATGGCCGCCGCAGCGACGGCAATGAATCTCGGTGCGGACCATACCGAGCGTCGAATCCTTGCGCTCGCCGACCGCGTTGTCCAGCGGCTTCCAGAAGCTCGGCCAGCCGGTGCCGCTCTCGAACTTGGTCTCCGACGAGAACAGTGGATTGTCGCAGCCGGCGCAGGCAAAGGTGCCCTTGCGCTTTTCCTTGTTCAGCGGGCTCGAATATGGCCGCTCGGTGCCTTCCTTGCGCAGGATCTCGTATTGCTGCGGCGTCAGCTGCTTGCGCCATTCCTCATCGGTCTTCATGACCTCGAACTTCTCGTCCGAGGCAGCCCGCGCCGGCGAAGCCGTCAGCCATTTCAGCGACAGCAATCCGCCCAGGCCAGCAGCGGTCGTCAAAAGAAAGCGGCGGTCGATCATGGTTGGTCTCCCTGACAATCGAGACGATCATCTCGTTCGCCTGAAATACGGGCGGACGGGGCGGAAGTTACATGCCGGTTCAGAAATATTACTCACGTTTTGTTGCGCGCCGGAAGCCCGGCGGACCGGCCTAGCCTGGCCGCGGGCCACGTGTTCCCGCGCGCAGATTGGCCTCGGCCAGCCGCGCCTCGCGGATCCGCTCTCGCGCCCGCGCCCGTTCGCGATACCGGGCCAGCGTGCCGGCCAGCGCCGAACTCTGCCGCTCCCATAGCCCGACCGCGTGGCCAACGGCCCGCCCGGTCCTGCCGCCGGCCCAGACCAGTTCGAACGGCGCAAACAGCTTGAAGCGATCATCGTAAGCCAGCATGCCCCCTGCGATCAGCCGACCTGCCATGGCGGTGGTATTGAGGCCACGATGGCTGAACCCGCTGGCGACCCACAGTCCCTGACGGAGTTGCCCGATCTGCGGCATGCCATGCACGGTCTGACCGAGCGCGCCGCCGAAGGTCTCGGCCATGGCAACCTTGCCCAGCGCCGGAAACACGGTGCGGATGCGGCGCGCGATCGCACCGGCATAGCGCTTCGGCTGCCCGGCCCAGGTCGTTTCCGGGCTCGACCACATCAGCCGATCGCCGTCGACGATACGAAAGTGATCGACACCGTCACTGTCACTCACCGAACCTTGAAACGTGACCACCTCGGCAAGACGCTCGCCGAGCGGCTCTGTGATGCCTGCATAGCGCCACACCGGCAGCAGCGTGTCCGACAACCGTTGTGCCGGCGCACCAAGATGGATGTTACCCGCCAGCACGATATGCGATGCCCGCATCTGCGCCGACGGCGTCACGATACGCTTGCGGATGCCGTCGGCATCGATGCTGACCACCGGCGTATCCTCGAAGATGCGCACACCAGCCTGCTTCGCCAGCGCTGCCAGGCCCAGCAGATATTTGCGGCCGTCGAGTTGAAACGCCCTCGGATGATACACGCCGTGGAAGTAGCGTCCGGTTTTCAGCACATCGCGGACCCGTTCGATCTGCCAGCCTTCCACCTCGGTGTCGAAATCCTCGCTGAGCATCTGCAGCTGCGCGATCAAGCGATCTCCGACATCGACATTGGAGACTTCAAGTGCGCCTTCCGAAACACCAAGACCTGGGATCACGCCCTCGGCGGCCAGGATCCGCACATATTCCGCACCTTGCTTCGACAGCGTCCACAACTCGCGCGCGTCTTCCAGACCAACACGCGCAACCAGATCGGCGAGCGGCAGGCCAAAGCCCGGCATCACGGTTCCCAGCTGGTTGCCGGACGCGTTCCAACCGACGTGACGCCCTTCGAGCACCGCGACGCTTGCACCCAGACGCGCCGCCTCAAGCGCAATGCTGAGCCCGGCGAGCCCGGCCCCGACCACGCAGACATCCACATCGAGACTGAAGGTCAGTCGCGCGCGGTCGGCGTCGGCGACCTCAGGTCCAAATGTCACGCTTGCGGAAGGGGCGGTCATGACGTTTTCTTACGGACAGGTGGGGCGCTTGTCACCTTGTCCTCACGGTTCATGTCCATTAATCCGCAGACCTGACGTCTGGCGCGACCGCGCCGCCTGCCTCTCTACCACCTCCTGCCGAATCGAGATCGCGCCATGCGCCGTTTACTGCTGCTGCGTCACGCCAAGACTGAAACGAACGCGCCAAGCGGCAAGGATTTCGATCGCCGACTCGATGACCGCGGCCGGCTGGACGCGGCTCTCATGGGGGCCTGGCTCAGCAGAAATCCGCCCCTGCCCGACCTGGTCTGCGTCTCCATGGCGGTACGCGCCCAGCAGACCTGGAGCCTCGTGGCCGCAGCAATGCCTGCGGCGAAACCGACGGTCGCAAGCCTTGATGAACTCTATGGCGCCGGCCTCTCCGAATTGCTGGCGGTGATCCGCGGCGCAGCCGTGGAAGACCCAAAGCAACTGATGCTGGTCGGCCACAATCCCGGCCTGCATGAAATGGCGCTCAGCCTGATCGGCGGCGGCGATGCAGCAGGCCGGAAAGCGATCGCCGACAACCTGCCGACCGGCGCCATCGTGGTGATCGACTTTACCATCGAGGACTGGAACGACGTTGCCTTCCGCGGTGGGCGACTCGTGCAATTCGTCAGCCCGAAACTGCTGAAAAGCGCCGCGGGCCAATAAGCCGCGCCCATCGGAACACGGTTTGTGCTATCCTCTTTCGGACGACGATGGAGGTGCGCATGTACAAATCCATTCTGGTTCCGATTGATCTGGCCGAGATCGACGTGGCCAAACCCGCGATCGCTCAGGCCGCAACATTGTCGCAGATCTTCGATGCGACCGTCCGCCTGCTCAACGTGATACCGATGACGCCGGTGATGCTGGCAGAATATGTCCCGGCGGATTTCGACACCCAGCAACTGGAATCATCGCAAGCGGCCCTCGCCGCAGTTGCCCGCGATTGCGGCATCGACGGCGCTCATGTCTCCAGCGTGGTGCGACAGGGCGGCATCTATCACGAGATTCTCGAAGAGGCCTCGGCGATCAAAGCCGACCTTATCGTGATGACCTCTCACCGCCCGGCGATGCGCACCTACTTTCTCGGCTCCAATGCCGGCCATGTGGTGCGCTATGCCAAATGCTCAGTATTGGTGGTGCGGCCGTGCACTACGGCAACAGCTCGGCCGGTACAGTATTGAATGTGTAGTTACGTGGCTTGTTGCAGCGAATGAAGCCGCTGATCTGCCAGCCGAAAAATATGGCGAAGCCGGCGATGAAGACCACGCCGGCGAATTCACCTATGAACAGCGCGCGCAGCAGCAGCGCCGTCATCGCAAGACCGACAAAAGCCAGCGCAGCGACGATCATGGCATAGATGCCTGGTCGCAGACCGGCACTCAGCTTCGCCGTGCTCCCTGCGGCTGCAAGATGTCGATGTAGTTCCAGGATGAAAGCGCCGTAGCCCGACTGGGGCTCCATCAGTGCGACGGTCTGTTTCGACGTCGAGAAGATCGTGATGTGGCGACCGTCGGCATGATCGAGGTCGGCACGAAAGCGGCGGTGCTGCATTCCCATCGGCCGATAGGACAACCGGATCGCGGCGATATCCGCATAAGCCCAGACGCCGGAGCGACGACCGGTGCGCCATGACAGACCGTCATCGGTCAATTCATAGCGATGCGCAGCGCCGATCAGGGAGGCCTTGTAGGCATAGGTGTGCCCCGGCGCTGCCGCTACCGCGGCAGACGACGCGTTCCTGCGCCTGAAGAGGGTCTTGAGCAAACAGAACGTCCCTGCGCTGGCCGACCTCGCTTGCTTGCGCGATCGCCTGCATGTCCCTTACAAGCTTGCCATGGCCGAGACGACCACTTTTCCGCGCCGCCTGATTCTGGCCGGTGCGATGATTTCCGGATTGCTGCTGGCGCTGGCCGTGCACATGCTCGGCCAGCGCTTCGGCCTCGATCTAGGCGGCCTCTGGCGCAACGATCCCGACAATTTCATGCCGATCGGATCGGCGGTGGCTTGGTGGCTGATCGCGGCCATGGCGTTTGTCGGCGGTTACGTCACCGCGAACCTGTTGCACAGCGCCGCCTCCGGCCGCATCCCGCAGCGCATGCGGCAGTTCCTGATCGCGATCGGCGTACTGTTTCTGGCCGGTGCTGGTCAGGCCGCCTCGGCGCCCGACGCGACACCGACCGCATCAGGCGTTCTGGCAAGTCTTGCCGCGCTTGGCCTCGGCGGCATCATGGCATTCTGTGGCGCCCGGTTCGCGTTACGAAAGGCGTAAGCAAATATCCACAAAAAATCGCGCAGGCTTTCACCCGCGCGATTTTCCCCCGTGATAATCGCCGCTGCGATCAGCTTGCGGCGCGCATATTGACCTTGCCTTCGGCCAGTGAGGTCAGCTTCTTGTCCGCGGTCTTTTCCTCGTCGAGCGTTTTCTGCAGCACGGCTGCGCAGTCATTGCGGCCAAGCTGGCGCGCCCAGGCGATCAGGCTGCCGTAACGCGCGATCTCGTAGTGCTCGGCGGCCTGCGCGGCATTGATCAGGGCGGCGTCGAGTACCTTCTTGTCCTCGACTTCCCCGGCGGTCTCGTCGGCTTCCTTGATGATACCGTCGATTGCCGGGCAGGTAACCGCCTTCACCTCGGCGCCGTGCATGGCGAAGACCTGTTCAAGCCGCTGCACATGTACTTCGGTTTCTTCCAAATGCGTCATGAACCCCTGTTTCAACAGCGGTTCGGTCGCCTTGTCAGCCATCTTCGGCAGCGCCTTCAGAAGCTGCTTTTCTGCGTAATAGACGTCCTGCAACTGATGCACGAACAGATCGTCCATGGTCTTGATGTCCTTGGTGAACAGTCCCATCGTTTTAATCCCGGTGTTCTGGAACGGGAGGGCTGCTGCGGCGCATTGTCCCGTTCGGTTGCGATAGGCCGGTAACCATCGATATTGGGACGTGTTCCGAGGACGTCTTGATTTGCCGCATGGAACATTCGACTTGCCCGCCTATATGAAATGCGGGACGAATGGATCCGAATTGTCTGTGTAATTGTCTTGTAGGGTCAGAACTTTGCAGCCGGCGCGGGTATGTGGCGACCTTGCGGCGCAGCATTAACGCTGACGTTGTCAAGGACTGCACAATGGAACGTTTTTGCCGTAAGGGTTTGGGCTTGATGAGTGAACTTCGCGTATGAGTGAATTGGTCGCCGCTTGCCACCTGTTACCCTGTTCGGCTTTCCACCTGTTCGCGCTCCGCCGGGAGGACGAATGCAACGATTGCTGACCGCGCTCGGGCGCGGCTTCAAGCAACACGTCGGCTGGAAACGGCTGGGTGTTGTTGCAAGCCTGATCGTCATCGCCCTCGCCATCTCCCACCTCGTGCATACGCTGAAGGGTCTCGATACCGCGAAGATCCTGGCGGCGATGGCCGCGAAGTCGACGATGCAAATCGCCATGGCCACGCTGTGCGTGATCGGCGCCTTCTGCACCCTCACATTTTACGATTACTTCGCGCTCAGAACGATCGGCAAGAAGCATGTGCCGTACCGGATCGCGGCACTGGCGGGTTTCACCAGCTACACCATCGGCCACAATATCGGCGCGACCGTTTTCACGGGGGGCGCCATCCGCTTCCGCATCTATTCGGACTACGGCCTTAACGCCATCGACGTCGCCAAGATCTGCTTTATCTCCGGACTGACCTTCTGGCTCGGCAATCTGTTCGTGCTGGGCATCGGCATGATCTGGCATCCACAGGCCGCCTCGGCCATTGATCTCCTGCCCAACGCCATCAACCGGCTGATCGGCTTCGGCTGTCTGGCCGGCATCATCGGCTATCTGATCTGGCTGTCGATCGGCAAACAACGTCGTGAGCTCGGCCAGAACGGCTGGAAGGTCGTGCTTCCGTCAGCGCAATTGACGTTGTTGCAGATCGCCATCGGCGTCGTCGATCTCGGCTTCTGCGCGCTGGCGATGTATCTGCTGATGCCCGATCAGCCTTACATCGATTTCATCTCGCTGGCCGTGGTGTTCATTCTCGCCACCTTGCTGGGCTTTGCCAGCCATGCGCCGGGCAGCCTCGGCGTGTTCGACGCCGCCTTGCTGGTGGCGCTGCCGCAGTTCCGCCAGGAGGAACTGGTCGCCACCGTAGTGATGTTCCGGATCCTGTATTTCATGATCCCGTTCGCCATCTCGATCTGCATCATGGGCACCCGCGAGATCTGGCTCGGCGTCATCCAGCCATGGCACAGGCGCCGCCTGGATGACCGCAGCGAACGCCGCGCGACCGAAGCTGCCCCGGCTGTGGTGCATCAGCAGCCTTTGAAGCGGCAGTCGCAGGGCTGAACCACCCGCGGGCGCCATCCGCGCCCTATTTGCAGCTCGATTTCTTACTTCCGCCCCATACGTGACGTTCAACACCGCCATGGCCCCCATTTATTTCAGACGTTCATTGATCAACTGCGCAGTGCTGCTCGGCTTGCTGGGCGCACTTCAGGTCGGACATGCCAAAGCCCAAGGCATGACCAACAGCTCGATCCAGATTTCCTGGGAGGTCCGCAACCGCTTCCGGCTGTTCCGCGAGGAGCGTGACTTCCAGCTCCAAGTCGAGGCCATGCGCAATCGCAGCGTGCTGGCCGCCGAACAGGCGCTCGGCGTTCAAAGCGACGGCCGCGGGTGGGCGCGCAACACCGTCAACCGCCTGTGTATCGATCTCGCCGGGAAGGTCAGCGAGCCTTGCACCCGCGACACCGTCAAGGAAAGCTACCTGACGCCAACCGAACATCCGATCACCGTCCGCCTCACCGGCGAAGTGCCCGTCGGCGCGGTCTGTGCCTGGACCTTCGATGATGGCGAAGGCCCACGGCAATCCACCCTCGACTGCGCCGAGCCGATCAATTTCCGCGCCATCTATGGTCGCCGCACGGTGACGACCGTCGACGTCACCAGCGGTGCCGAGGCGCCTGTCCGCATCTCCGCCGACATCGCCGTGCGCGACATTCTGATCGCCGGCCTCGGCGATTCCATTGCGTCGGGGGAAGGCAATCCGGACCGTCCGGTCGCGCTGTCCGACGACGGCTTCTGCTTCCGCTCTTATCTCGGCGGCCCCAGCGGGCAGTTCTACCGCCCAAGCCGCGCCGGCTTCAAAGGCGGACGCTCCTGTGATTCCTACGAGTCGCTGCAGGCGTGGCAGCGCGCCGGCGCACAGTGGTTCAATGCCGCCTGCCACCGCTCGCTCTATAGCTACCAGACCCGCGCCGCGCTGGCGCTCGCTGTGCAGTATCCGCACATCGCCGTCACCTATCTGCCGCTGGCCTGTTCGGGCGCGACCATCGCTGAAGGCCTGCTCGGCGGACAACGCGCGCGCGAGTGCCTCACCACCAAGAATGCCAGCACCTGCGCCGGCAGCGTCAACGCGCAGATCGCCGAACTACGCGAGGCCATCGGCGCCGCCAAGCGGCGCCAGCCGACCCGCCGGCTCGATCTCGTGCTGCTGTCCATCGGCGCCAACGACATCAACTTCTCCGGCCTCGTTGCCGACGTCATCGTCGAAAATGCAACCGAACGTGCCCTGTTCAAGCGCGGGGGCATCCTCGGCTCGGTCGAGGACTCGCGCAGCGCGCTAGCCCGCGAACTGCCCGCGAGCTTCGGCAAGGTGCGTGAAGCGCTGAAACCGCTGCTCGGCGGGGACATGTCACGCGTGGTGTTTGCCGCCTACGCCAACCCGGCCCTCGCCAATGGCGCCCCCTGTCCCGGCGGTCCGGCCGGCTTCGACGTGCATCCGTCATTCTCGGCCGATCCGCGGCGACTGGCCAATGTCGCGAATTTCGTCGAGTCCGAATTCCTGCCGCAGCTGAAATCCATCGCGCTCTGCCAGGGCGGCGTGCTGTGCCGCGATCCCGAAACCGACCGCATGACCTTCGTCGATCAGCATCAGGCGACCTTCGCCAATCATGGATTCTGCGCACGGTCGTCGTCCGATCCTGAATTCGACCGTGCCTGCTTCTCGCCAAAGGGCGACAGCTTCGAGAGCAGTCTGGTCGAAGCCGCCGCGCAGCCGATGGTATGCGGTCGCGGCGCCAGCGAATTCCGCCCCTATCTGCCGCGTGGCCGCTGGATCCGCGATGCCAATGACAGCTACTTCGCGGCGATGACCTATCCGCAGGGCTATTCGGCGGCGATCCAGCCGGCCGATATCCATGATGCGACCTGGGGCATTCTCTCGGCGGTCTATGGCGGCGCGATCCATCCCACCGGCGAAGGTCACGCAGCCATGGCCGATGCCGTAGTGCCGGCAGCGGCCAGCGTCCTGCGATTGGGCGCTGAAGCCGATGTCACGCAGGAGCCGCTGGCACCGATGGTGCTGCAGCCGGCAGCACGCTAGGGTTATCAGCTCAGCTATCCAGCGAGGTCCCGGCAAAAGCGAGGACCTCGTCGGTCGGGACTACGCCCGACCGTCGCCTTCGACACAGCTTTGGCCATGAGGGGCACGTCTCGGCAGCCCGTTGCCGAAGACAACAAAGCTGATGGCCGCGAGAATCCACACACCCATTCCGCCATAAAGCAGGACCCAGCCGAACCCTCGGGTCAGGGCGTCTTGAATGACGACTCCGCCGAGATTGTATTCGGACGCAAGCGCCGTACCGGCGGCGACACTCTCTGCCAGCGAGCGTAATAGCTCGACACTGGTACCGCTCGGCAGCGCAGCCTTCAAAGACGCACTCACCCCCTCGACAAGTACGAGGCCCATGAGCGCGATATTGATGGCGAGCGCAATCATGCGCGCACTCATGTCGATGCCTGACGCCATGCCTGCGCGTTCCTGCGGCACCGATCCGGTCGTCGTGTTGGTCACGGGCGTATTGGTCAGACCCAATCCGATGCCGGCAAGGACGCATCCCGGCAGCATCGTCAGCCAGCTCGCATGCTCGACCCAACTGCCGATCTTCATGGCGAAGAACCCCGTTCCGATCGTGAACAGGCCGAGCGGGATGACCAGACCCGGATGGAAACGTAGCATGAGGCGTTCGGCAACCGGCGGCACGACCAGCGTCGGCAACGTATAGGCCAGAAGCGACAGTCCGGCGCCGACGCTGCCATAACCCAGCCCTGCCTGGAAATAGATCGGCAGATAGATCATGAACGGCCAGAAGCTGAAGTTCATGGCCATCGAGCCGATCAGCGCGCCGGAAAAATTACGGATCCGGAAGACGGTGAAGTCGAACATCGGCCTCGGGCTGAGACGCTCTGCGAAGACGAAGCCGATCAGGCTTGCAACGAAGACGCCGACGACCGCAAACGCCGTCCGGCTGTCAAATCCGATATCCGGGCCTTGCGTAATGAAGAATGCGAGGCAGAAGACCGCGAGCGAGAGCGTGATGATCCCTGCGAGATCGAGGCTGCTGGCCTCCGGATCGCGCGACTCGCGAACTCCGCTCCCGGCGAGGATCAGGGCGATCACCGCAAGCGGGACATGGATGAGGAAGGCCCATTCCCAGCTCGACAAAGCCACGATTGCGCCGCCAACGATCGGGCCGAAGCCCAGGCCGATGCCGAAGATGATCCCCCACCATCCGAACGCAATGGCGCGTTGCCGCCCTTCCGGAAATTGATGGGACAGCACCGCGACCTGGCAGATCAGCATCGCCCCGCCGCTCATGCCCTGGAGAAATCTGGCAACGATCAGCACCAGTATATTTTCGGTCAGGCCGCAAAGCAGCGATGCAGCGGCGAACGCGACGATCGAACTCAGATATACGCGCTTGCGCCCATAGCGATCCGCGAGCGTGCCGGTTGCCATCAGCACCGTCGTCACCGCGATCGTATAGGCATTCATGACCCATTGGAGCTGCTTGAAATCGGCATGAAGCACCCGCTCCAGTGTCGGCAGGACCGCGGGAATGCTGGAAATCTCCAGACCGAACATCAGGGAGGTGAGACAGGCAGCCGCCAAAGCCAATGTGCTTTGTCGTGTCGATTCGGAGAGCATGGGAGCCTTTCGGGATAATAACGCGCCACAGTGAAGCCCGACGACAGAGGACGAGGTCCACCCGGTTTGCGTTGCGATGAACGCAACATAGGCAGAGGTTGACCATTTCAGAATTGGATGATTGGATATTTCAGAGACAACAAATCTGGATAGTCCCAATGAACGCCCTGGACGTGGATGCCGTGCAGGCATTCGTGACCATCGCCAATCTTCAAAGCTTCACGCGTGCGGCGGAAGCGCTCGGCACGACGCAGGGCGCCATCAGCGTGAAGCTGAAGCGACTGGAAGACCGCCTCGGCCATAAATTGATCGAGCGAACCCCGCGAATGGTGCGCCTCTCGGCGCAAGGCGCATTATTCGTCGATTCAGCCCGCGACTTCCTGGCCGCGCATGATCGCGCCGTCGCAGCTTTGTCTGCGACCCGTCGCCGTTTCGCACTCGGCATTGCGGCCCATGTGGCCGGGCCGGAGGTTCCGACGCTGCTGGCTCGCCTGAACGCGCATGACCCCACGCTCACGATCGAGGTTCGCCTCGATAATTCACGCAACCTGCTGGACGCTTTCGATCGCGGGGAAATCGATGCGGCCATTGTCCGGCGTGAGGATGATCGCCGCGATGGCGAAGTGCTTGCGCCGGAGCATTTCGGCTGGTTCGCAGCGCCAGGTTTCGTGCACCGGCCGGGTGAGGCATTGCGACTGGCGGCGCTGACGCCAGTATGTGGCGTGCACGACGTTGCCATTCATGCGCTGGACGCGGCTGGCATCGCATGGACGGAGGTGTTTCTCGGTGGCGGCTCTTCGGTCGTGTCGGACGCAGTCTCGGCTGGCCTCGCCACCGCGGTCTTCTCCTGCCGGCTCGCACCGCCCGGCACCATCGAAGTCAGCCAGAAGTTTGGCCTGCCGCCGCTGGCGTCATCGGAAATTGTACTTCTCTCGACACTGTCGGATATGCAGTCTCGCCAAGCGCTGCGAACCCTCGCGGCTGCGTTCCGTGAACACCGCGCGCATGCGAGCTAGGTAGCGTTCGGAAGGCGATCCAGCAGCGGCTGCGCCAGATGCAGGATCTGATAGCAAGCACCAGCATCGGTGCATTCATTCTCCGAGAGCAGGACGCGGGTGAATATCCACTTTTCGGCATCCAGTCCGACGATTGCTGCAACAATTCCGGCACGCGCCGAGAGATCCGCGTTACGCTCGATCTCGCCTGCCATTGCCGCTCCAGGATCGACATCGTGCGGGATGGCGGCATCCTGCCGATAGGCGAAGCGGGCCTCCCGTCCAGTGCCCTTCCGGGCATCGAGCGCAATGCGGGTTTCGATCTGCGCCCGACCGAACATATCCACGACGATCTTGTATGCCCCCTTTACGAGAAAATTGCGAAACGCCTCGTCGTGCCGCCACAGGTAAAGCGACGAATAGCTCGAGGTGGTTGCCCCGAAGCGCCCGCTTTCCCGCAAAAGAAATCCCTTGAAATATAGGTCCGGCACCGCATTCCAGAGCGGTCCGCGCTCCCCCGCGCGTGAGCGAATCAAGCCGAGATCATAGTCGGCGGGCAAGCGATGCTCGTAATGGGCGACGATCATCGTGATGGATTCCTTCAGCAGCCATTGTCATTGGATCGATGCACGATATCGATCGACGGGCCGCGAAGAACAGATATGGAATCATATTTCTATGATCCGGTATTCAAATGAATGACGTCCGGGAGGAGCGGCCAAGCAGCATTTGAAGCTGGCGCGCCACGATTGAATTGGCAACGGAATGGCCGACGCGCCATGGCGTCGGCTTCCAGAATGTGCGGTGCGGAACAGTCCTCGCTTTGTGGCAGAGCCACAAGCGAGTTAGCCGCTATCAGCGCAGAGATTGAGGACCAGCGCTCGCCTTCTTCATCGGCGCAACGGGAGCCTTCGCGTTACCAACGGTCGGCGGCTTCACGGCGGCGGCCGCGAGGGTCGGCACATACTTCGCAAGGACAGTCGGATCAAGCGAGGCCATTTCGGTGTCGGGCAGACGGTACCAGGTCTCGTCCTTGCCGAGCAGCGCGATGCCCCAATAGCCACGCACGGTGAGTGCACGGCCATCGGCGCTGACGCTCATCTTGGCCTTATAGACCTTGCCGTCACGCGGATCGAGAATGTTGCCGTTCTCGTACTTCATTCCCTGCTGTTGCATGTTGCGGATGAAGGAGATGCCCAGCACGGGCTGGCCCTTCCGGTCATCGACGCATTTGCTGCAGACGTCATCGCCCGGCTTGTCATCCGCGCTCGGGAATGTCTTCGCGATTGCACCTTCGAACATGCCGCCATGATCGACCATCAGCACCCAGACCACCGGCTTGCCGTTCTCGACCTTCTGCCAGAGTCCGGCGGCCGTCGGTTCCGCTGCGTGCAGAGGGCCGGTGAACATGGCACATGCGGCCAGACCTGAGGCGACTGTGAGTGCCAGACGTCGGGATCGGAATTTTGCCATCGTCTTCCCCAGTGCAGTTTGTCGTCCAAGCATCCGCACTTGATGCGACTGCATAGATTGTCAATCTTGCGCGACGGGAGAGTGACCGCGGTTGATGGCATTTGCAAGATTGCCGATCGCGCGTCAGATGTCAGATTATGTCGCGGCCACAGCTTTGCCACAAGCTGCCCCCGCAGACCCCGACGCGACTACCGGCGATCCGAACAGCCTTCGCATCCCCGTCATACAAGACGATCCCAAATTAGGCGAAGTTAGTTAACGCCGAGCTTCTTCTGCAGGCTTGAAGAGGACGTCGTGTACTGAAACACGAGTCGCTTGTCCGGATAGACGTAGCGATAGGCCTTCTGCGCCATCAACGCACCCTCGTGGAACCCGGACAGAATGAGCTTCAGCTTGCCGGGATATGTATTGATATCACCGATGGCGAAGATGCCGGGCACGTTGGTCTCGAACGCCGCCGTCTCCACCGGGATCAGGTTGTTCTCCAGCGTCACGCCCCAGTTGGCGACCGGACCGAGCTTCATGGTCAGGCCGAAGAACGGCAGGATCGTATTGCAGTCGATCCGGACGCTCTCGTTATCGTTGCCCTTGATGACGGCCCCGGTGAGATGGCCTCCCTCGCCTTCAAGCGCTGTCACTTGGCCAATCTGCAAATCGATGTGACCGGCTGCCACGAGCTTGCGCATCTGCTCGACACTGTGGGGCGCGGCACGAAAATCATCGCGCCGATGCAACAGCGTGACGCGCCGCGCGACCGGATGCAGGTTGAGCGTCCAGTCCAGCGCGCTGTCGCCGCCGCCGACGATCAGCAGATCCTTGTCCCGGAATTGCTCCATCTTCCGCACCGCGTAGAACACCGACGTGCCTTCATAGGCCTCGATGCCCGGCACCGGCGGACGCTTCGGCTGGAACGAACCGCCGCCGGCGGAGATCACCACCACCTTGGTTTCGAACACCTGGCCGGCATCCGTCGTGACACGAAACAAGGGATCGCCGATCTTCTCGATGGTCTCGACCATCTCATTCAGATGAAAGGTCGGATTGAACGGCTTGATCTGCTCCAGCAATGCCTCGGTCAGCCCCTGGCCGGTGACCAGCGGGATCGCGGGAATATCGTAGATCGGTTTTTCCGGATAGAGCTCGGCGCATTGGCCACCGATCTTGTCGAGAATATCGACGAGGTGGACTTTCATGTCGAGCAGACCAAGTTCAAACACGGCGAACAGCCCGCAGGGGCCAGCGCCGATGATCAGCACGTCCGTCTTGATCGTTTCGCCCATGGTGTTTTGTCTCGGTTGAACCTGGTCCACGCAATCGCAGAGCCCGGCGCCATCCGGCTGTTGCGTGCAGCCTAGCGGCGCTACACGAGGAAAGCCACAGCGGCACGGCCTGAAAACAGCACGCGCCGGCCCTTGCCTGCGCTATTCAACTGCGCTGTAACAGGCGCAAACCTGCCGAGCCTTGCTGGAGATCAATTTCGTGAACGCACCTGCCCGCGCCCCGGCGCCCGTCCTCGAGGACTATCCCTATCGCCTGTCGGACAATGTGCGCTTTGCGGATCTCGATCCGAACAACCACGTCAACAACGCGGTCTATTCCAGCTATTTCGAGACCAGCCGCGTGCTGCTGATGCGGGATCCCGCCTGCGGGCTGATCTCGCCGGGACAGAGCTGGGTGCTGGCACGGCTCGATATTCACTTTCGCGCCGAATTGCACTGGCCCGGCAAGATCGAACTCGGGCTCGGCGTCACCAAGATCGGCCGGACCTCGGTGACCTATTCACAGGTCGTGTTTTCGGAAGGCAAGTGCATGGCCTCGGCGATCGCAACGACCGTGATGGTTGGTCTCACCAGCCGTCAGCCAACGCCGATCCCGCCCGACGTCATCGAACGGTTTCAGCCATGGATGCTGCGCGGCTTGAACGCGCAGTAAATCACAAGTCCGGATAAGCTCAGGCCTGGCGCTCCGGCGTGATCACAACCAGGCCATCGAGCGCCTCGGTGATCTTGATCTGGCACGACAGCCGGGAGTTCGGCTTGATGTCGTAACCGAAGTCCAGCATGTCCTCTTCCATCGGCGTGGGTGCGCCGACGCGCTCCTGCCAGGCTTCGTCAACATAGACGTGGCAGGTGGCACAGGCGCAGGCGCCGCCGCATTCGGCTTCGATACCCGGGATGGCATTGCGAATGGCGGCCTCCATCACCGTGGAGCCGATCTCGGCGTCAATGCTGCGGGTCTCACCGGAGTGATCGACAAAGTTTATCTTGGCCATGATGCTCGCGCTGCGGAAAGGAAGATACCGGCTGTCCTATAACGGGTCGATCCGGATCGCGCCAGCGCTCCGCAGCAAAACCGTCATCTGGAAAAGATGGATCAAGCATGCCCCCCTGGGGGGATCAAAAACGATCCCTTTGGGATCAAAGCTGATCCCTTGGGGATCAGGACCGCTTCAGAAGGACGTCGATCTCCGCCCGCGCCTCGAGAACAGCGTCGGTGAGCGTCATCAGAGCCTCAGCGGTATCGCTGTTGTCGCGCAGCGTGCTTTCCAGCCACTCGGCGGCTTCCGTGATGCGGAATGCGCCGACCGCCTGCGCCGAGCCCTTCAGCTTGTGCGTAAGCTCAGCCGCATTTGCCGGCATTTTGACGATCGTCTCGATCAGCTCGCTCGACTGGGCCGCGAACATGGCCAGAACTTCGCGCTCCAGGCTGACATCGCCCATAGTCATACGCTGAAGGTGGGTAAAATCGATCGGCCCGTCATCGGGAACCAGCGGCGGTGACGGCATCCATTGAACCCGTTCGAGGTGAAGCGGCATTGATGATGGCCCAGATTCCCGCCAGCCGGCAAATCCAGCTGCGATTTTTCGCAGCCAAACATGGAATTGGTTAACGGAACGTTCTGGGTACAATCCGCCGGGATGACGCAGTTTTGACGCAAACTCGCCACGATTGAGGGCCGGTTCCGTTTATTTGAGGCGCCACAAGACGTTACCGGGGGAAGCCGTTAACTATCATTAAGAATGTCTTAACCAGAACCATTTCATTCGCACGACCAAGCCAATAGGATGTTTGCGGAAGTAGCGGACAAGCCGAGCGACCGGCAGTCCGAAATTCGTCCCGCGGGGTGCACATGGCCAGGTGCCATGCTGCAAGCGGGGCCGAATCACGGGGACTTCCGAGTAGTTGCGTAATCAGGGGGCGTGGAACGAGCATGGCAAACAACACCAAAAAGGCCAAGGATCCGACCGAAGTCGCGCTCTCTGCCATCCAGGAAGCACTCAACATCAGTGACCCCGCGCCGGTCGATCGCGATCAATCCGCGATCCGTGCCGATAACGCTTCCATCAATTCATCGTCCCCCATCGATCTCGACGACAACGCCCTCGACGCGCGTATCGCCAATGATCGGAGCTTCGAGCCACTGGAAGAGCAGCGCTTTGCGCGCCGTCCGGCGAACGACGACCGCGAAACCATCGGCCAGATCCTGCAGGCGCTGCAGAAGAACCGCCCTGCCCGCAACGTCTATACGCTTGCCACCCTGTTTGCCGGTCTGTGGATCGTCGGCGCAGGCCTGCTGACCGTTGCGTTCCTGCCGTCGCTGCAGGCCCTGATCGGTCAGGGCTCGGGCGGCACGCTGGCGCTGGCTGGCCTTGCTGCGTTGCTGTTCGCTCCGATTTTGCTGTTTTACTTCCTCGCCAGCCTCGCCTGGCGCGGGCAGGAAATGCGCCTGATCGCCCAGTCGATGGCACAGGTCGCGATCCGCTTCTCGGAGCCCGAAGGCGCTGCCAGCGACTCGATGGTCACGGTCGGCCAGGCGATCCGCCGCGAAGTCGCTGCGATGGGCGACGGCGTCGAGCGCGCGATTGCGCGTGCCGGCGAACTCGAAACCCTCGTCGCCAACGAAGTTTCCGCGCTGGAACGCGCTTACTCTGACAACGAAGTCCGCATCCGCGCCCTGCTGCAGGACATCGCGCATCAGCGCGACAACCTGGTTGGTCAGGCGGAGCAGGTTCGCTCCGCCATTTCAGGCGTGCAGATCGATCTCCGTCACGACATCGCGCTGATTTCAGATGCCATCGCCTCACGCGTCGATGAAGTCGCCAAGAGCATCACCGGTGCCCTCGAAGAGCGCGGCGAACACATCACCCGTGCGCTCGGCAATGCCGGCGACAACATGATCCTCGCGCTCGGCGAGCGTGGCGGCGACCTCCTCGACCGTCTCGAAGAGGCCAGTGCGGAGACCACCCGCGCGGTGCTCGACGCCAGCGAGCGGCTGACCACCAGCCTCAATTTCAAGACCGGCCACGTGCACGACGAATTCGTCGATCTCGCCGACCGCGTCCACGAAATGCTCAACGAGCGTATCGACCGCATCACCAACGAATTCGAACAGCGGTCGGCCACGATTGTCGATCGCGTGTCGGATCGCACCGAGCAGGTCCATGACTCGCTGAAGAATTCCAGCGATAGCTTGCTGCTCGAACTCGAGCTGCGCAGCGGCGACCTCGTCAGCAAGATCGACGATGCCGGCAACCGCCTTGCCAACCAGATTCTCACGTCGGGCGACAAGGCCAGCGAGTCCCTCGACGCCACCGTCAACGCGCTGGTGGCCAAGGTCGCGAGCCAGACCGAAACCGCGCACGACACCATCAGCCTGCAGATGAACGCCTTCGACGAACTGGTGAAGGAACAGGGCTCTGAGCTGGCCGAGCGTTTCTCGCGCGACAGCGGCACGCTCGGGGCGCTCATCACCAAACACATCTCGGAATTCGACCGCACGGTGAAGACCTTCGGCGGCGAAGTCGTCGACCGTCTCGGTCAGCGCACGCAGGACATCAGCGAGACGCTGAAGACCTATGTCGACAACTTCGACACCCGCGTCGCATCCAATGTCGGCGGCATCACGTCGTCGCTCGACACCCGCCTCGCAGAATTCGAGACCAAATTCGAAGGCCGCGTCGTCAATCTCGATGCATCGCTCGACACCAGGATCAAGTCGTTCGACGAGACCGTCGATGGACGCCTCAAGAGCCTTGAAGAAACGTTCGACGCGCGCGCCCAGTCGGTCACCGCGACCATCGATACGCGTCTTGAAAACCTCGCATCGACGCTTTCGGCAGGTGCCCATCAGGCCGTCCAGTCGGTCGACTCACGCCTGACGCATCTGACCACTGCCCTGACCGAAGGCGCGAAGCTCGCAGTCAGCTCGGTCGACGACCGCCTGACCCATCTGACCACCGCGCTCACGGAAGGCGCCGTACAGGCGATCCACTCGATCGACGACCGCCTTTCGTACTTCACGAGCTCGCTCACCGAAGGCACGACGCAGGCGATCACCGCCATCGACAGCCGCATCAACAACGTCACCGACGCCATCGACAGCCGCAGCACTCAGTTCGCGGATACCATCACTGCACGCTTCCAGACGATCCACGAAGGCATGGAAGGTCGTATCGGCATTGTTGCCGGCGAGATCGAAACCCGTGTCGAACAATTCGAGGAACTGCTCGGCTCGCGCATTGAGGCTGTTGCCGGCCGTATCGAAACGTCCGGCCGCACGGCCAGCGACTCGCTCATGGCCCGCGCCGAAGAACTCTCGATCGGCATCAAGACCAATGTCGAGGACGCCGAGCGTTCGCTCACGCATCTCATGGTCAATACCAGCGAGACCATTCAGGCCGGCGCCCGCGCCGCGCAGGAATCCCTCGTGTCGGTCTCGACCGATGTCGGCGCACAGCTGAAGCTGACTGCGTCGGATATCGAGAGCTCGCTGACCGCCGTCGGCACCACTGCCGCCACGGCCATCGTCAACAGCGCCCGCGATGCGCAGGCCACGCTGGTCAACGCGTCTTCGGAAGCCTCGCTGCAGGTGAAGTCACTGTCGGCCGATGTCGAACGCGCGCTCACTGCGGCCGGCTCGGCCACCGCAGCTTCAATGCTTTCGGGTGCCCGCGACGCCCAGTCGACACTGGTTGCCACCTCTTCGGAAGTCGCCAGCCAGATCCAGTCGCTCTCGGCCGATATCGAACGCACCCTGACCTCTGCAGGCACGGCAACGGCCGACTCGGTGCTGTCCGGCGCCCGCGCCGCGCAGAGCACGCTCGTCGCCGCATCGACCGACGCCTCGCAGCAGGTCCGCACCCTTGCGGCCGATGTGGAGCGCACGCTGATCGCCGCCGGCACCGCCAGCGCGGAGTCGATCCTGGCCAGTACGCGCAATGTCCAGGCCTCGCTGATCGATGCCTCGACCGAAGCATCGAACCACGTCCGCAACCTCGTAGCCGACATGGAACGCAGCCTCACGACGGCCGGCACCGCCACCGCCGAGTCGATTGTCGCCGGCGCCCGCGAAGCCCAGAGCACGCTGGCCACGGCATCTTCCGAGGCATCGAACCATGTGAAGTCGCTCTCGATCGACGTGCAGCGCACACTCACCGCGGTCGGCGCCGATACGGCGGCTGCGATCCTCTCGAGCGCCCGCGAAGTGCAGACCTCGCTGGCGACCTCGTCGGCGGATGCCGCAAACCAGATCAAGGTGATCTCTGCCGACATCGAGCGTTCGCTCTCGAACGTCACCGCCAACACCACCGACAACATCCAGGCCAGTGCGCTCAATGCGCAGAACTCGCTGCTCGCCGCTTCGAACGAGATCACCACCAAGATCAAGACGACCTCGTCGGAGATCGAGCGGTCGGTATTCGCCGCTTCGGGCAGCTTCGGCACCACGATGACCGGCAAGACCGACGAAATCGTCACCTATGTGCAGCAGCAGACCGACCGTCTGTCGCAGATGGTCGATGCCAAGCGCGGTTCGCTGGTCGATGCGCTGGGCGCCAAGGCCAATCAGCTCACCGTCGATATCGACCGCGTCACCGCCGACGCGCTCAAGGCGATCGAGACCCGTGGCCAGACCTTCTCGCAGACCATGGTCACCAACAGCACCGACGTGGCTCGCGCCATCACCACGGCTGGCGAACTCGCCACCGGCGCGGTCAACAAGTCGCTGAAGGATCTCGAGCAGAGCTCCCGCACTGCCATCGAGCAGTCGCGTCAGGTCTCGATCACTGCGGTCACCGAGATGCAGGAAACCAGCAAGATCCTGCGTACCGATACCGTAGCGCTGTTCGAGCGGCTGCGTGAAGGCAACATCCTGCTGCAGGAAGTCCTCACCGGCGCCCACGACAACCTCAACTCACTGGAGCGCGCGCTGGTCACCCGCGTGGCGGACTTCGTGTCCACCATGAACGACGTGACCTCGCGCAACGGCCTGGCGACCCAGACGCTGGAAGAACAGCTCACCGTGTTCACTTCGAAGACCTCGAAGGCCCTGGAAGATCTCGGCTCGCTCTCGGGCCAGTTCGAAACCCATGGCCACGCCCTCGTGGATGCCGCGGCTCTGGTCGAACAGAGCAACCGCTCCACGATGTCGTCGGTCGGCGAACGCAAGGCCGCGCTCGAATCGCTGGTCACCACCATCGACCTGCGCACCACCGATCTCGATCAGCGCCTCACCCGCTTCACCAGCCTGCTCGATGAATCGCTGGCTGCCGCCGAAGAGCGTGCCCGCGATATCGCCCGCGTCGTTGCGGAGACCGCAGGTCAGGGCTCGGCTGCGATCAGCCGGCAGTTCGAAGCCGTCCGCACCGCGGCGGAAGAAGAACGCCGCGCGACAACGCAAGCCATGAGCGAAATTTACCAGCAGGGCACGCAGGAAGCCGATGCCATGTTCAAGCAGTCGGCCGACAAGTTCTCGTCGATGGTCGCCAGCATGAAGCAGATGGCTGCCGAAATGCACAGCGAACTCGAGAGCACCCGTACCGAACTGCGCCGTGGCGTTCTCGACATGCCACAGGAAGCCGCCGAGAGCACGGCGCAGATGCGCAAGGTGATCGTCGACCAGATCGAGGCGCTCGCCGAGCTGAACCGCATCGTCGCCCGTCATGGTCGCGGCCTCGACGTGGTCTCGACCAGCCGCACCACCAGCGTGCAGCGTGACGAGGAGCCGGCAATGGCGATCGCCAGCAGCCGTAGCGAAGCGCGTCACGAGGCTCCGCGTCCCGCCCCGCGCCGCGAGGAACCATCGGCCCGCAGCGCGTCGAGCCTGCCGATGCCAGATATCGGTGGTCCCGGCCCGCGCCGCACCGAAGCGCCGTCGGTCGCCCCGGCAAGTTCCGATCAGGGCCGCGACGGCTGGTTGTCGGATCTGCTCGGCCGTGCCGATCACGTCGAGGAAGATCGCACGCCGCCGCGCCGCGCCCCTGCGTCGCAGCAGCCTGCTGCCTCGGCCAATCCACTGGAGTCGCTGTCGCTCGACATCGGCCGCCTGATGGATCGCACACTGGCTGCCGAAATGTGGGATCGCTATCAGCGTGGTGAGAGCAAGGCCTTCAGCAAACGGCTCTACACGCCTGCCGGCCAGAAAGCCTTCGACGAGGTCGCCCGCAAGTATCGCGCCGACCGCAACTTCAAGGGCACGGTGGATCGCTACATCACCGAGTTCGAACGTCTGCTCGACGAAGTCGCCCGCGATGAACGCGGCCCGGCAGCGCTGCGCAGCCATCTCACCTCGGAAACGGGCCTGGTCTACACCCTGCTCGCGCATGCAGCGGGCCGGCTGGGCTAAGCAAGATCAAATACGAACGCGAAAAGCGGAGGCAGCAATGCCTCCGCTTTTTTGTTGAGCCTGCTGCTGTGCCGGAGCGCTATACGCGGGGCCAGGCCCGTGCCATCATCACGCGGGATCCTTGTCGTGAATACTGACACCGAACGGCAAGGACACCCAGGCATGCCGCCGGCAATGATAAACGGAGATCTCCGGAGGCGGAAAATCCGGATCGGCAAAGCAACCGACCGCCACGGCTACCGAGCGCGCTTCATGTCCTTCTTCGGTGTGGAAGAGATTGGTGCCGCAGACGGGACAGAAACGGAATCGGAAGCGCGCGCCCTGATCCCCGGTGCGGACATATTCGGTTGCGATGCCGCTCACCTTGTAATGCGGCCCAAAGCCTGCGAGTGCGGCGAAGACGCTGCCGGTCCGGCGCTGGCAAGCGAGACAGTGGCATATACCGACGCCCCTCGGCTCGCCTTCGAGCACGATGGACAGCTGACCGCACGAACAGGACGCAGTTCTCGACATAACGGACCTCCTCGATGCAGCGGTCTGCTGGATCACGGGCCGTGACAGTTACCTTATGCGAACCCGATGCGTTGGGTGAAGCTGCGCGTATCGCCCACCGCGATATGCATCACCCCCGGCTTGTCGGCGAACTCGCCGTCGAAATCCACCGGGCTGGCATAGCCGTACCATGGCTCGATGCAGAGGAATGCAGCCCCGGATGGTTTCGACCAGATGCCGAGTTCGCGAAAACCTTCCCAGGCGAAGGTGATCGTCGGTCCGCCAGGCGCGCTATAGCTCAACGATGTGCTGGCGAGATGATCGAAGATCATCGCATCCTTCACGAACAGCGATTCCGACAGCGCCAGCGCGCCGCCCTGCACCGGTGATGGTTCTGGTTCCCTCAGCAACAATCCACCCTTGAGCCGTCTGATCGGCGCCGGCTCAGCATCGGAGAAGATGATCGTATGTGCCCGCTTGTCGGCGCCGTCCGTCAGCGGCCAGTGAAAGGCGGGATGCGCGCCGATCGAGGCTGGCAGCGTCTCATCGCCTGTATTGGTCACGGCATAGCCGATCACCAGTTCATCACCTTCGATCGCATAGGTCACGTCCAGCCTGAAGGCGAACGGATATTTCGCGCGGCTGGCGTCATTGTCCGACAGCGAAAGCGCGCAGGACGACGGTCCCTGCCCGGTCCAGTTGAAGCGCTGGTCGCGCGCAAAGCCGTGCTGGGTCATCGCATAGGTCTGGCCGCGATGGCGCAGCACATCGTCCTTCAGCTTGCCGACAATCGGAAACAGCAGCGGCGCATGGCGCGGCCATTCCTCGCCGGCCTGCCAGAGCACTTCATGCCCGTTGGCATCTTTCAGCGAGCATAATTCCGCGCCATCCGCCTTGATAGTCGCCGTGACACGGCCGTTGCTGATGGTGAAACGATCATCGGTCTCCATCAGCATTCTCCAATCTATTGAACGCGATCGCTATTGGGCCTGACGACGACGCGGAGCAGCAGGAACTGGAGTCGCCGGGACTGGTGCTGCTGCAGGTGTACTGCTGCTGCTCGCACCGAACAACAGGCGCGTCGGATTGCGATCGAGATTGTTCACGGCGCGGCTGATATCCGCGAGGGTACGGCGGCCATCGAGCATCAATGCACCGGAACGCTTGTCGAGATTCTCCGTCAGCTCATGGAACGACTTCACGGCCGCGGTCAGCTCACCGCCGTCCTTGCCACCCGCAAGCGCATCCAGGCCGAGCAGGATGTTGTCGGTTCGCCCGACGACGCTGTCAGCCTTGCCCATGACACCGTCGGCCTTTCCCATCACGCTGTCGATCTTGAGCATGATGCCGTCGATCACTTCGGAATTTTTCGCCAGCGTCGCCGTGAAGGTTTCGACGTTCTTCATAGCGCCCTTGAGAGTATCCTGATTGTCGGCGACCAGACGATTGACATTGTTCAGCGTTGCCCGGATCGATTCAGAAATATCCCGCAGCAGCTCCGGATCGGCCGTCAGGACCGGCACGCCGTCGGTGTCCAGCGGGACCGCAGGCGCAGCTTCATCGCCGCCCTTCAGCGCGATCGCCGCTACACCCGTGAGCCCCTGGAATTCCAGGCCGACCAGCGTGTCCTTGCGGATGGGCGCGATATTCTCGACCATCGCCAGCGCAACGACCCGCTTCGGGTTGTCGAGCTTCACGGAGACGACTTCACCGACCCGGATACCATTGAAATTGACATTGCCGCCGTTGCGCAGGCCCGACGCCGCGCCTTCGAAGATGATGCGCAGGGGCGTGCGCTGCGTGGTCGAATGCAGATTCTGGAACCACAACACGAAGCCGAACGCTGCGGCAATCACCGCCAGCGTGAAAGTTCCGATCAGGACGAAGTTCGCCCGCGTTTCCATCAAACCAACTCCAGTACAACTAGCCGATAACAGCGCGTGCGCGCTTGCCGTGGAAATATTCCCGTAGCCAGGGATGTTGCGAGGCCAGCATGTCGGCCATCGTTCCCTGCGCGATGATCTTGCCATTGCCGAGAACGGCGATCCGGTCGCAGGCTGTATGCAGGCTGTCGAGATCATGAGTTACCATGAAAACGGTCAGCCCCAAAGTTCGCTGCAGCGTGCGCACCAGTTCGTCGAAATCGCCGGCGCCGATCGGATCGAGACCCGAGGTCGGCTCATCCAGGAACACGATCTCCGGATCGAGCGCGAGCGCCCGCGCCAGCGCCACGCGCTTGATCATGCCGCCCGAAAGTTCCGACGGATAGCGATCGGCGACCTCCGGCTTGAGACCGACCATGGTGAGCTTGGCCATGGTGATCTCATCGAGCAGACGCTCCGAGACCTTGAGATATTCGCGCACCGGAAACTGGATGTTCTGTCGCACGCTGAGCGACGAGAACAGCGCACCGTGCTGAAACAGGATACCCCAGCGTCGCTCGACGTCACGGCGCGCCTTGTCGCCGCTATCGAGATCGGTGCCGAACACTTCGATCGTGCCGGAGACCTTCGGAACGAGGCCAATGATCGTACGCATCAGCACGGACTTTCCGGCGCCGGATGCACCGACGAAGCCGAGGATTTCGCCGCGGGTGACATCGAGATGGAGGCCGTCGAGCACGCGGCGGCTGCCGAATGCCACGGTGAGATCGCGCACGCTGATGATCGCGTTGGCAGAGGTGGAGGCAGCAGCCGTCGGCGTCTCGGTAATGGGGGTCGCAGTCGTCGAGGTCATGGCCGTCAGATCCCGATCGATGCGAAGAAGATCGCGAATACGCCGTCCATCACGATCACGAAGAAGATTCCCTTCACCACCGACGACGTGGTGTGCTGCCCCAGCGACTCCGCGCTGCCCTGCACGGCAAGACCTTCGACGCAGGCCACGATGCCGATCACCATGGCCATCACGGGCGCCTTCACCATTCCGACGATGAAGTGGTTGATCGAAATCGCCTCACGCAGTCGCGACAGAAACGACGACGGGTCGACGCCGCCATAGAGCCAGGCGACCAGGCCGCCGCCATAGAGCGCAGCCATCGCGCCGAGAAATGCGAGAATGGGCAGCGCCAGCACCAGCGCCACCATACGCGGAAGGATCAGGACTTCGATGGCATCGAAGCCCATGGTGCGCAGCGCATCGATTTCCTCGCGCATCTTCATGGAACCGAGTTCGGCGGTATAGGCACTGCCGGAACGACCGGCGACCATGATCGCCACCAAAAGCACGCCGAGCTCGCGCAGCACCAGCACGCCGAGCATGTCGACCACGAAGACGTCGGCGCCGAAGCGGCGGAAATGGAACAGGCCCTGCTGGGCGACGATACAGCCGATCAGGAATGTGATCAGCACCACGATCGGGACCGCGTTCCAGCACACCTGCTGCAGGTGATGCACTACCGAGGTCAGCCGGAACTTCGACGGATGTCGCCAGACGCGGAACCAGGCGGCGATCACGGCGCCGATCATATCGACGAGGGCGACGAGGGTTTCGCCGATGCCGTAGATATTGCGGCCGATCCCATCGAGCACGGCGGTCAGGGCGCTACCGCTTGGCGGTAACGGGACGGCAGGCTTCACGCGGCGGACCTCGTCGACCAGGGTCGCGTAATTCGCCGAAAGGCCCGCGATCTGCGCCTCGGGGCCGCCATTGGTCAGCGCCCGGCGCAACCTTTCGATCAGCCAGGCGCCAAATGTGTCCAGCTTGGAGACCTGCGACACGTCGATGAAGATGTTGGGACGGCTGCCGGTCAGCTTTTCGGCCTCGCCCACGAGTTTTTCGAGCGCGGGGGCAAAACGCGCCGTCCACGACCCAGCCGCGCACAGCGCCAAGCCGTCGCCTTTCGCGATCTTTTCCAGGGTCGGGCCGCTCAAAACAGGCTCCCGCGGGCGTTCAGTCTGTGCATGAACAAAGTATTAACACGCCCAAATACGTTTCTGAGAAGCCAAGTGAAGCCAACACGTTGCTATGGTTAATATAGCCTTAATCCGCCATGTCAGACACTGGCATTGCGTCGCAAACAAGTTCACGGCGATCAAGTAAACTTATAGACACGTCATTACCCTGCCGTTGCCGGCACAGCCCGAAAGACGCCGCATTGTCCGCATCCGACGCTGCCCCCGCCCTAATGACCGCCCGGATCGAGCAATGGCCGATCGCTGGCGCCTTCACCATCAGCCGCGGCGCCAAAACAGAGGCCGTCGTCGTGGTCGCCGAGATCCACCGTGGCGGTTTGACCGGCCGCGGCGAATGCGTCCCCTATGCGCGCTATGGCGAGACCCCGGAGGCCACGCTGGCGGCCATCCTGGCGATGCAGGACCGATTTGCCGCCGGCCTCGACCGAAGCGCCCTGCAATCGGCCATGCCTGCCGGTGCCGCCCGTAACGCCGTGGATTGCGCCCTCCTCGACCTCGAAGCCAAGAGCCAGGGCCAGCGCGTCTGGGACATGCTGCAGCGGCCGGCACCGCGCGCCTGCACCACCGCCTATACGATCTCGCTCGGCACGCCCGAGGCGATGGCCTCCGCCACCGCAAAGGCCGCCTACCGGCCGCTCCTGAAGATCAAGCTCGGCAGTGACGACGACATCAGCCGTATCACGGCCGTGCGCCAGGCTGCACCGGAATCCGAGTTGATCGTCGATGCCAATGAGGCATGGACGCCGGACAACCTGAAAGCCAATCTCGATGCCTGCCATAACGCTGGCGTCACGCTGATCGAGCAGCCCCTGCCCGCCGGCAAGGACGATGCGCTGATGCATGTGCATCGGCCGATCATGGTTTGCGCCGACGAGAGCGTGCATGGCCTCGCTTCGCTCGAGGCGTTACGCGGGCGCTATGATGCGATCAATATCAAGCTCGACAAGACCGGCGGCCTGACGGAGGCGCTGGCGATGGCCGACGCGGCACGTGCCATGAACCTCGACATCATGGTGGGCTGCATGGTGGCGACGTCGCTGGCGATGGCGCCGGCGATGCTGATTGCGCACTATGCGCGCTTCGTCGATCTCGATGGTCCGCTGTTGCTGGCCGGCGATCGCGATGATGGTTTGCGCTACGACAAGAGCACAGTCTATCCGCCCGACACCGCGCTCTGGGGCTGAATCTCGCCGAGCCGCTGGCCCGCGCGCCTGCGGCCAAACCAGATCACGCAGGCGCCGCACAGGCCGAGCGCGGCCATCACGTAATAAACACCCTCGCCATAGCGCGCATAGATCGCGCCTGACAGAACCGCCATACTGCTCATCACGAGACCGGTGCAGGCGGTGACATAGCCCTGCGCGCGCGCCATCACATGTGGTGGGACGTGATGCAGCAACAGGCCCATGGTGCCGAGCTGCGTCAAGCCATAAGTCGCGCCGTGCAGCAACTGGACGACCACGAGAACGGGTAGCGGCAGTGTCTGCGCGGTCAGGGTCCAGCGCAGCAATGCGCCGAACCCGCCAAGGATGACCATGGTCGCGGGTGCCAGTGTCAGACGCGGCGACACTGCGAACAGGACGATCTCGGCGAGGACGCCGAGCGTCCAAAGGCCCGCGATGGTCAGGCCGTCAAGACCTGCCGCCTGCCAGGTGATCGAGGCGAAAGTGTAGTAGCCGGCGTGGCTGCCCTGGATCAGCGCGGCGGAGATTGCGATCGCCAGAAAACCGGGATCGCGCAGCAGCGTGCTCGCCTTGGACAGCGTCGTGCCATCGCCGACCGGCGCACCCAGCGGCTGCAGACCGAGACTGACGATAGCGGACAGCACCATCGCCGCGACGATCACCCAGATCAGGTGCTGGCCGTCGAGCCAATTGACGACCATGCCGCAGGCGAGCGCCCCGACGACGAAAGCCGCCGAGCCCCATAGCCGCAGCGGCCCGTAATCGAAGCCAAACCGCACGACACCCTTCAGCGCATAGCCGTCGGTCAGCGCCGTCAGCGGCGTCCACACCACCGCGGTCAGCGCGAACACAACGAGCACTGCAAGCGGCGCATGCAACGTGCCAACCAGCGCGAAACCGATCATGGTGAGAAAGGCGCAGGCGATCATCGTCTGGCGCAAGGCGTGACGCCGCTCGGCAAAGGCGGTGATGAACGGCAGCGTCGTGAAGCGCGTCATCGACGGCACCGCCAGGATGGCGCCGATCCATGTCGGGTCGATCCCGATCGCCTTCAGCCAGACCGGGAAGAACGGCAAATAGAAGCCGCTGGAGCCGAACACGGTGCCGTAGAACATCGCCAGCCGCAGCGCGAATTTGCGGCGGATTTGCGGGGCGCTATGGGTGGCAGATTCGGCTATCATGAGGTGAACTGCGATTCGCTACGGGATCGTGGTGATGGTTACATACCGCGCATCCCCCCGCGCGCCACGAGTTATCATGATGGCCGAAGAAGCATTTGCCCTGTCGCCGATCTCTGCCCGCCCCAATGTGCCGGGCGAGGCAGACTATGACGCGATCCGCGAAGCCTTCATGGAGACTGCGCGCGGCCGCTGGTTTCTCGCTGAATATGCCAAGCGTAACCGCACGGCCGATACCAGCCTGGTACTCGAGGCGGTCACGCGACTGGAAGCCAATCTCGCCGCCCAGAAACAGGCACCGGCGCTCAGCCTGATCGCCGCGCTCGGCGCGATCCGCTCTGCCGTCCGCCAGGCCAAGGCAACCGCCATCGAGGCGATGCCCCGCGTCGATACCGATGAGACACTGACGGGCGCCCGCAATGGCACCCGCATCATTCGCGAGATCGCCTGGACGCTGCGCGAATGCGGCGCGGATATCCGCATCTGCGATCTGCTGGACACCCAGGTGAAGGCCATCGAGGCCGGCCAGCAGGCGCTCGATGGCAACGGCCGTGAGGATGTGTTGGCGAGCTACGATCTGCTGATGCAGCGGATCGAGCAGATGGTAGACGGCAGCGCGGCGACGATTGCGCAGGCCGAGCAGGCACCGGTTGCTGAAAAGGCCGAGCCCGTCGTCACCGAAGCACGCGAAGCATCCGTGACGCCGCTGTTCAAGTCGCAGGCAAGCGAAGTACTGGCCGAGACGGTCACGATCTCCAACGCACCGCCGCGCATGACAGCGCAGCCGGTCGTTGCGGACTCGGTCGCAGCGGAAGCCGTTGCCGAAGCGGCTGCGCCTATCGCAGAAGCCACCACAGAGCTCGCCGCGACGATCGCTGAAGCCTCTGCGGCCATGACCGCAGCCGACATCGCGCAGGCGCCCGAGATCACGAGCGATGTTGAGGACGAACACGACCTCGCCGTGCTCGACATGGTCGCGGCGGAGATGGGCGCGCTCGATCTGAGCGAGCCTGATTTCATCGAGCCTCAACTTGCCGAGGCTGAGGTCATGCAGCTGGAAGCTGCCGCTGTTCAACCAGCCGAGCCTGAGGCCATCAATCCCGATCTGATGACGCTGGCGCAGATTGCAGAGGTCGCGCTGGCGCCCGAGCCACCGCAACCGGACCTGATCCCTCAGGTGGAAGCGGCCGCGCCCTCGCTTGGTGCTGCCCTGATTGCCGGTGGCGTAATCGCGGATCCGAACGCGCCGGCATCGGACCCGCTGGCGCCAATTCGCAAGATGACGCAGGCCGAGAAGATCGCGTTCTTCTCGTAGGCGCTTCTGTCCCGATCAGGCGTTGATGATCCTGGCGTAGAGATCCGCATCGACATTGCCGCCCGACAGAACGATCACCACGGTCTTGCCGCGCGCGTCGAAACGCCCGTGCATCAGAGCGGCCAGCGCCACAGCGCCGCCGGGCTCAACCACCAGCTTCAAGTCGCGGAACGCAAAAGCCATCGCGTTGCCGACTTCCTCGTCAGTAGCGGTGACGGCGCCCGACAGCAGATGCCGATTGACGGCGAAGGTGATTTCGCCGGGCGTCAGGGCCATCAGCGCATCGCAGATCGTGCGCCCTGCATTGCTGTGGGCGACGCGCTTGCCGGCCTGCAATGAGAGGCCGTGATCGTCAAAGCCTGCGGGTTCAGCGACGATGACCGAGGTCTCGGGGAATCGGGCCTTCACCGCCGTCGCAATGCCGCCGATCAGACCGCCGCCGGACGCCTGCGACGACACGATGTCCGGTACGATACCCAAGGCGGCCATGTCTTCCGCGATCTCGCGCCCGACAGTGCCCTGCCCTGCCATCACGAAGACATCGTCATAGGGTGGCACGACCGTGGCGCCGCTCTTGCCGGCGATATCGCGGGCAATGGCTTCGCGATCTTCCTTGACGCGATCATAAAGCACGACTTCGGCGCCATAGCCCCTGGTCCGTTCGACCTTCGACACCGGCGCATCGGACGGCATCACGATGGTCGCCTTCATGCCGAGAATCTGCGCTGCGGCGGCGACACCTTGCGCATGATTCCCGGACGAGAATGCGACGACGCCCCTGCCGCGCTCCCCCTCGGGGATCGACGAGATCTTGTTGAAGGCGCCGCGGAACTTGAACGAGCCGGTTCGCTGCAGCACTTCCGGCTTCAGGAACACTGTCGCGCCGGTCAGCGCATCGAGCGCAGGCGACCGGAGCAACGGCGTGCGCACTGCATAAGGGGCGATGACGCGCGCGGCGGCATCGATATCGGCGGATATAATCGGCAATGGGGTGCTTGTCATGCGCGCGTTTTATCGCGCGGCACAACCAGCGGGCAAGCTATACAAATCGCAGATCAGGCAGCGAAACGCGGATGCTTCGCTGCGGACGGTGCACGGGCGGCGATTTCGGCCCGCACATGGCTGATATTGCTGACGAAAGCGCGCGCCGACGCTTCCCAGGTGTGGCCGGCAGCAAAGGTGAGACAATCCTGCGGCGAAATGTCGAGCGCCTTGAGACAGGCCTGCCGCAAGTCGTCCGACAACACACCGACCGGCGACGCGCCGATCACGTCCTTCGGACCCGTCACCGGGAAGGCTGCCACCGGCACGCCGCTCGCCAGCGCCTCGAGCAATACGAGACCATAGGTGTCGGTCTTGCTCGGAAACACGAAGACATCGGCTGAGGCATAGGCAACGGCCAGAGCCTCGCCCTGCAATGCGCCCATGAACAGCGCCTCGGGATATTTCGCTTCGAGCGCCGCACGGGCCGGGCCATCGCCGACCACGACCTTCGTACCCGGCAGATCGAGATCGAGAAAGGCTTCGAGGTTTTTCTCGACGGCGACGCGGCCGACCGAGAGAAAAATCGGCTTCGGTTTGCCGAGATCGACCTGGCGCGGATGAAACAAATTGGCATCGACGCCACGCGGCCACAGCACGACATTGCGAAAGCCGCGTTCGCGCAGCTCGGTCGCCAGCGCCGGCGTCGCCGCCATCACGGCAGAGCTGGCGCCATGAAAGCGGCGCAGGCCGGCCCAAACCCAGGATTCCGGGATCGGAAAACGCGCCGAGATATATTCGGGAAAGCGCGTGTGAAAACTGGTGGTGAAGGGAATGTTGCGACGGCGGCAATAAGCGCGCGCAGAAAATCCGATCGGGCCTTCCGTCGCGATATGGATGTTGTCCGGTCTGGCCTCGTCAATCAGTTGCGCGATCTTGCGGCGGGTGGGGATCGCAACCCGCAGATCCGCGTAACTTGGCAACGCGACCGTGCGAAACGATTCCGGCGTGAGAAAACTCACATCGACGCCAAACCCCTTCGCCGCCTCGGCCATCATCGTCAGCGTGCGCACGACACCGTTGACTTGGGGATGCCAGGCATCGGTAGCGACGAGAATGCGCATCAGGCAGCCATCCTTCAAGCCGCCTTGGCCGGTGCGAGCGCCTGCACCGGCATGCCGCGACGGACCGGATCGGTCCAGGTAATAATCTCGAAGCGGCCATCCTCATGTTCGACCAGCGCCGTGCAGCTTTCGACCCAATCGCCGCAATTCATGTAGCGGATGCCGTGCTCGTCACGGATCGTCGCGTAGTGAATATGACCGCAGATCACGCCGTCAGCGCCATGCCGCCGCGCTTCACCCGCCAGCGTCTCTTCGAACGCACCGATATAATTGACCGCGTTCTTCACCTTCATCTTGGCCCATTTCGAGAGCGACCAGTAAGGGAAGCCAAACAATTTGCGCAGCGCATTGACCAAGCGGTTCATCTGGATTGCGAAGTCATAGGCCTTGTCGCCGAGATGGGCGAGCCAGCGCGCGTTCTGCACCACGAGGTCGAAGATGTCGCCGTGGATGACGAGATATTTCTTGCCGTCCGCGCCTTCATGCGTCGCGGTCTCGACGACCTCGATACCGCCGAAATGCGTACCGTAATAGCTGCGCAGGAACTCGTCGTGATTGCCGGGGATATAAACGACCTTGGCGCCCTTGCGCACCTTGCGCAGCATCTTCTGCACGAAGTCGTTATGGGATTGCGGCCAGTGCCAGCCGGATTTCAGCGCCCAGCCATCGACGATATCGCCAACGAG
Organism: Tardiphaga sp.; assembly: GCF_041424195.1. Taxonomy (NCBI): domain Bacteria; kingdom Pseudomonadati; phylum Pseudomonadota; class Alphaproteobacteria; order Hyphomicrobiales; family Nitrobacteraceae; genus Tardiphaga; species Tardiphaga sp. Next base: position 44,655 of record NZ_JBGMOE010000081.1, read on the forward strand.
ATAAATGGTATCGGCATCATGTATACGGAGGAAGTCCAGCAGCCGGTCAGCCTGCGATCCACGGGCGCCGAGGTGGACGTCGGAGATAAACAAGGTGCGAAAGCGCTTTTCGTTGCCTTCACTCATCACGTCTCTTTCCATGTCGAGCAGCTAACTGATTTGCATGACACGGCGATGACGATTTACGCCGCCAGTGCCGCCGCGGTTCGCTCAAAAGTAACCAATGTGTAGATACCGAACGGCGCCACCTTGCGGCGTTCGATGAGGATCGATTCAGCGTTCGCCTGCGACCATGCCTGCAACCGCGCGAACGGGAATTCCGGACGCAGACCGAGGGAACGGGTCTTCACCGCCGCCCAACGCTCGACAGCGGCTGCAAGGCCAGTCTCCGAATACAGATGATTGACGAGGATGATGCGTCCGCCCGGCTTCACCACGCGGTGGCATTCGGAGAGCACCTGCTCGGGATTCTCGACCAGCGTAATCACGAACTGCGCGACAACACAGTCGAAGGTCGCGTCTGCAAAGCTCATTGCATGGGCGTCCATCTCCTGGACGTCCTTGACCCATGGATAGCGGCCGGTTGCCATCTTGGCGCGCGCCTTGGCAAGCATGGGTGCGCTGAGATCGATACCGGTAATTTCGGTACTCGCATCGTAGTCATCGAATGACAGACCGGTGCCGACACCGACTTCAAGCACCTTGCCACCCACAGCACGCGCTGCTTCCGCAGCCGCACGGCGTCCCTTCAGCATCACCGGACCGCACACCGCATCATAGATCGGAGCCCAGCGCGCATAGGCTGTTTCAACAATGGATTTTTCCAGATCCAGCGTCGCCATCACAGGTTCCGTCCAGCGTGTCCGAAAGAATCGGACAACCAATTCTCTGCTCGGCTGATATCAAGCGGGGATGACAGATCGACGACAGAGTGTCGCAGGAATCTCCTGCGAGGCATCGATGGGCAACTGGCGCTTCGGTGGATGTTACTCTTGGTAGGCGGACAGCGACGGCCAAGGACAACGCGGCCGACATAGGCGCCGCTTGGCGCACGCGCTTTGCCGGCCTGGATCGCGACAGCCATCGGACTGGTCATGGGTGATTGGAAGGCATAGCGGCCGGTGCGGCGTACGCCTTCAGCATTGCCAGGCTACACACGGACGCGATGGGCATAAGCACACCACCACGATAGGACGCCACACAAGCTATACTACCTTTAGTTTCATTAAAGATTAATCCCCCGCTGCCAACATCGGCGTGATCGATGTCCGCGAAACCGAACGGGCATGCAAGCCAACACTGGAGGCGCTCGTGACGTTTCTTGCCCGTTTCAATGTGCTCACCAAAATCCTGGCGATCGTCGGCCTGATGGCATCGATCGCCATCGGTCTGAGCTGGCTCGGTATCAGTGCGATGGCCAGGCTCAATGAAGGCGCAACCAACATGAGCCTGTCGTCGAAGCGCGCCTTGACGGGAGCGCGCGCGAACCAGGAAGTCATCGGGCTCAATCGCGCCGAATTCCGTCTTGCGCTGGACCCCCGGCCGCAGAACGTCGCGCAAACCAAACAAGACATCGAAACGCAGTTGAAATCGCTGGAGGCCGGCATCGCCAACATCCAGGAAACCCGCGACGAGCAGACACGCGCCATATTGCCGGCCGTGAACGATGCACTGGCCGTGTACAAGAGCAACCTGGAGAACACCATCAAGCTCGCCAGCGCCGCCACCGACGTGCACCTCGACGAGCAGACCAATCGGCTGCGCGAAGCCGCCGTGAAGGGCCGCGAGGCTGCGGAGAAGGTGCGGACCGCAATGCGCGCCGTCTCGAACCGCCTGCTCGATCGTGTGGATCTCTACACACAAGCCGCATCGGAGGAGTATGTCACGACCTCGCGGCTGCTGATCATCGCAACGGTGATCGGCGTGCTGTTCGGACTGGCGGCGGGCTTCCTGATCGGCCGCTTCGGAATCGTCAAACCGATGATCGAACTGGTAAGAGATTCCGTGCGCCTGGCGGGCGGCGATACGACCGCCGCATTCGACACTGCACGGCGTGCCGACGAGATCGGCACGGTCGCCGGCGCCGTCGCCAAGTTCCGCGACAATGTCGTTGCGCAGCAGGATGCCGCGAAAGGCATTGCGATCGAAGTGGCTGAACGCGAGGCGCGCAATCGTCACATCGAGCGCACCGTTGAGAGCTTCCGCGTCACCGCCGACGGATTGCTGACAACGGTGGGCGAGAATGCCGGCACACTCAAACAGACCGCGCAGTCTCTGACGGGGATTGCCGGCGACGCAGCACAGCAGGCTATTTCTGCAGCAGGCGCGTCGGAGGAAACGGCAACCAACGTCCAGACCGTAGCGTCGGCAGCGGAGGAGTTGACGAGTTCGATCATGGAGATCGGCCGTCAGATCGAGCGTGCGACATTGACCGTCACCACGGCGGGTGCCACGACCAGCCGTTCCGAAGCAGAGATCGAAGGCCTCGCCGAGGCCGCGCAACGGATCGGATCCGTGGTCGACCTGATCCAGGCCATCGCCGCACAGACCAACCTGCTGGCGCTCAATGCCACTATCGAGGCAGCCCGCGCCGGTGAATCCGGCCGCGGCTTTGCTGTAGTGGCATCCGAGGTCAAATCGCTGGCCAGCCAGACCGCCCAGGCAACGAGCGAGATCGCGCAGCAGATCGCCAGCATTCAGGCCACCACAACGACGGCCGTGGCCTCGGTCAAGGAGATTGCACTGTCCATGCGCGAGATCGACGAGGTTACCACCGCGATCGCCAGCGCCATGGAGCAGCAGGGCGCAGCGACGCGGGAAATCTCCCAGAACGTGCAGATGGCCGCAGCCGGCACCCAGATGCTGGCGTCGAACATCTCGGCGGTCAACATGGCGATCAGCGAAACCAACCGCTCCGCCGATGACGTGTTCAGCGCCTCCGGCAACGTCTCCTCGGCCGCCGGCGATCTCGCCGAACAGGTGAAGCAGTTCTTTGTCACCCTGCGCGAAACGCCGACCGATCGCGCCAAAGCTGCTTGAGAAGGCGGCCTGAGGCCCGCGCGCGGGCGACGAGATGGGGATCAGTAAGAGCCGTGGAAGTGATGCACCGGCCCGTGGCCGTGCCCGACTGTAAACCGATCAGCTGCAGCAATCGCGGCCATGACATAGGCCTTCGCTGAACGCACCGACGCCTCCAGCGTCTCGCCTTTGGCAAGCCCGGCCGCGATGGCTGACGACAGCGTGCAGCCCGTGCCATGCGTGTTCTTGGTCGCAACGCGCGGTGCCGGCAACGCAATGGCGCGGTCCGGTGTGATGAAATAGTCGGTGCTCTCCGGGCCGGTCCCGTGGCCGCCCTTGATCAGCACAGCCTTGCAGCCGAGCGTGAGCAAACGCTTGCCCTGCGCTTCGATGGCCGCATCACCTTCCACCATCGGCTCGTCCAGCAGCGCAGCTGCCTCCGGCAGGTTCGGCGTGATGATCTGCGCCAGCGGAATCAGTGTGCTGCGCAGCGCCGCGATCGCCTCCGGCGCCAGCAGGCGATCGCCTGAGGTCGCCACCATCACGGGGTCGAGCACCACATGTTTCGGCTGCCACGTAGCGAGGCCCGCCGCGATGGCCTCGATCACGTCGCGCTGCGCGACCATGCCAATTTTAACGGCGCCGACCGCGAGATCGACGAACACGGCGTTGATCTGTTCGGCCACAAACTCCGCCGGCACCTGATGGATGCCGGTGACGCCCTTGGTGTTCTGGGCGGTCAGCGCGGAGATCACCGAGGCGCCATAGACGCCCAGCGCCGCGAAGGTCTTGAGGTCGGCCTGGATCCCGGCGCCGCCCGAGGAATCCGAACCGGCAATGGTCAGCGCAATGGGCGTGGGCATCGGGAAAACTCGCGCAGGATCAAGGGATAAGCGGATGCCTCAGTCCTAGCCCGCCATCGTCAGGCCGGCAAGGCGGCGACATGCTGGCGGCTTGCGCCGCCCCCTGTTTTGGGCTTGATGATCCCATCTCTTTTTTGAGCACGATCTTTCGGAAAACCGGTTCCCCCTTTTCCGGATCATGCTCTCAATCGCCCGTTTCCGGAGAATCCCGATGGTCCCCTTCTTTGTCCAGTTCAAGTGCAAGCTTGGCCAATCCTACGCCGTCGCCAACGCCCTGGCCGAAGCCGAAATCGCCTCGGAAATCTATTCCACCGCCGGCCATTACGACCTGCTGGTGAAATTCTACGTCGATAACGCGACGGATATCGGCCATTTCGTCAACGAGAAGGTGCAGACCATCCCGGGCATCCAGGACACGCACACGATCATTACGTTCAAGGCGTTTTGAGGCGGGCCACGGCGCGTTCCCGCTTCAGCGCGCCCGTTTGACCCATTGTTGCACGGACGCCCGCTGCCATTGCCGCTCCGCATAGGCCTTGAGGCTTGATGGCACCGCATCACCGTTCATAATCAGCCTGTTCAGCATCAAGGCCAGATCGGTATCGGCGATACACCAGTGGCCGAAAAGATGGCCAGTCCCGTCGCGCACCAATTCACTGGCGACCGCGATCAGCTTATCTGCCGACGCGCGCGCCTGAGCTGTCAGTGGACGATCGATTGGCTTGTTGAAGAAAATCGACTGCGTCGACCGCTCCTCGCGGATGGGAGACAGATCGCTGCGAAGCCACGCCTGAACCTGCCTTGCCACAGCACGTTGCCCCGGCTCTCGGGGATAGACCGGTGCGTGCAGTGGCACGGGAAAAACCTCCTCGAGATATTCAGAGATGGCGGATGACTCTGACAGATGAAAGTCACCATGAGCCATTGTCGGCACCCGCCGGGTGAGCGACAGGCGCGCGTAAGGTTCGGCTTTGTTCTCGTCCGAATCCAGGTCCACTGTTTTGATCTGGAAAGGAATGTCCTTCTCGGTCAGAGTCACGAAGACCGACATGACATAAGGGCTCGTGAAATGGGAATCTGCGTAGAGCGTCAAGCCATGGGTCATCATCACTCCTCTCGACTTTTAGCTGCGCGCTCCACGCTTCGACAAAGCGAGTGCTGTCGCTAGCCCGCCAATCCCACCGCCGACAACGATGACGGTTTCGTTTGGCACGCCTCTCGCCCGATTTCTTCGTTTCTATTTTCTTGTCTTGGCTGCGGTGCCCTTTTTCCGGCTTCCTGGCTTTTCGGTTCCTTCAATGATCGCGTCAATTTCGCCTTGCGAGACTTTTGCCTCGATCAGATCCAGGTTTTCGTACAACTGACGGAGTATGTCCTTCAGTGCCTGCGTGTCGGCTGAAGAGAGATTGGTTGTAGCCAGCTGCTCGAAGTGGGCGGCCACTGGCATGTATCGCGCGGCGAGCATTCTTCCTTGGTCAGTCAGGCTAACTTGGAGCGACCTTTGATCGTGCTCCGGTCGTTGACGGAGCAAGACACCTCGACGGTGAAGATCAGCAACCACCCGCGAAAGGGTCGAAAGATCGGCTGAAGTCAGCGCAGCAAGCTCGCCGAGCCTTAGCGGGCGATCTTCCTCCGTAAGCGCCGCAAGAACGCGATACATCTGAAGACTGAGGCCGTCCCTTTTGATCACACGGGCAAACAGGTCACCGGTGCGAATGCCGAGTCGGGCGATCAAGTAAGGGAAAGATTTCGATAGACGATACATATCGCTGGACCCGGTGGAGTGAGGAGCCACCGGCCTAATCGCGTTTGTTCGCGGACGCAACATTTGCATATTAATCATTTGCATTTGCAACTTTCCCACTGACAAGTTAATGTACGAACGGTCTGATCCCGTCAAGCGATGGTTACGAGCGGATGAACGATGCAAAACAAGATTGCGCTTGAAGAACATTTTGCGACGGAAGAGTCTCTTGGAGACAGCGCTCTTTTCGCGCCGGAGGCTGATTGGCCAGAACTGAGATCTCGCCTGCTGGATATCCATGAGAAGCGATTGCGCGAGATGGATAAGCACGGCATCGAGTTGATGCTGCTGTCGCTGAATGCACCTGCTGTGCAGGCAATCATGGACCCGGCGGATGCGAGCGACACCGCGCGGCGGGCGAACGACTTCCTAGCAGAGCAAATTGCGCGACGGCCGACACGATTTCAGGGCTTGGCTGCCATCGCGATGCAGAACCCCGATGGTGCCGCGCAAGAAGCCCGGCGTTGCGTACTTGAACTCGGGTTCCGCGGAGTCTTGGTCAACGGCTTCAGTGACACCGCCGATAGCGCCAAGCCCCTGTACTACGACGCGCCCGCATTTCGCCTGTTTTGGGCTGAGCTCGAGCGTCTAGACGTGCCGTTTTACCTGCATCCGCGGAATCCAAGACCGCAAGATGCTGGCATTTATGAGGGACACCCTTGGCTGCTTGGTCCGACATGGGCATTCGGCCAAGAGACTGCCGTGCACGCGTTACGCCTGATGGGCACCGGTCTTTTCGATGAGCATCCTCGCCTTCAGATCATTTTGGGGCACATGGGCGAGGGGTTGCCGTACTCATTGTGGAGGATCGACAACCGCAACAAGTGGATGAGCCGTCAAAATCAGTATCAGGCAAAGCGCAAGATCGCGGACTACTTCAGAGAGAACTTTCACATCACGACTTCGGGGAATTTCCGAACACAGACGTTGATCGACGCCATGCTTGAGATTGGCGCCGACCGCATCCTGTTTTCTGCGGACTGGCCGTTCGAGAACATCGATCACGCCGCAGATTGGTTCGACAACGCCTCGATCTCTGAAGGCGACCGCCAGAAGATCGGCTACGGCAACGCACGCAAGCTCTTCAAGCTCGATTCCAATACCAAATTAAATAGCCGCCAAAGAAGCGGTGATAGCAACCAATACGGGAGAAACGACCATGACAGATGTTGCGATAGACGTTCATGAAGAATTGGCCGAAGCGAAAATAGGGCCCATGCATAAAAGCCTTGGTGTACTTATCACCCTGATTACGCTCTTCGACGGCTACGATACCTTCAATCCCGCTTACGTGATTCACTATGTCGCTCAGCCATGGGGGCTACAACCTGGCCAGGCCGGATTTCTCGTCAGTTCCGGCCTCATCGGCTTTCTCTTCGGCGCAGTGGGGCATGGCGCCATCGCCGACCGCCTCGGACGGCGCGGCACGCTCCTTGCCGGACTTTGGGTGATCAACGTCTTCACAGTCGCCACCGCCATCTTCGCAGATAGCTTTTGGAGCTTTTGTTCGCTTCGTTTCCTCACTGGATTGGGCCTCGGAGTCCTTTTGCCTTTGGGAACAACATTCATAAACGAACTAGCCCCGCGTCGTGTCAGCAACACGTTCTCTCTTTGGGGGGTCACACTCGGATGGTCGCTTGGCGGTATGCTCGCAGGTGTGGCCGGGGTATTTCTGACGCCGATCTACGGCTGGCAGGCACTTTACTACGTTGGCGCACTCTCTATTCCACTGACGATCGTCGCCCATAAAATCCTGCCAGAAAGCCCGAAGTTCCTCGCTTCCCGAGGGCGTTGGCATGAGCTGAAAGCCTTGCTTGGCAAATTGCGGCCCGAACGCGCCGAAACGTATGCGAGTGCAAAATTTATCGCTCCAGGCGAGACAAAGGCGCAATCTGGGATCGCACGATTGTTAGGCGGACGCTATCGACGTCAATCGCTGACGCTTTGGCTCACGGCGTTCATGAGCCTCTTCGCAATCTTCGGCCTTACGGGCTGGATACCGACCGTGATGATGCACCGCGGAGAAACGTTCGCGGCTTCGTTCGGGTTTGGTGCTCTCATGCAGGCGACTTCCTTCTTCGGAGGGCTGACGCTCGCGTTTCTCGCCGATAGGAAGTTGGCAAACGCCCCTCTCTATTTGGCTTCGTGGTGGTTTGTCGGTGGCGTCGCTGTCATCACGCTCGTTTTTGTCAATCAGCATAGTCCCAATTTGGCAATCGTCGCGGTAGCAGGGTTCTGCATCATCGGAGCACAGCACGTGCTGAACAACTTTACTGCGGGGACGTACGACACCAGCATCAGAGCGAGCGGCGTTGGGATGATGCTCGGGCTCGGCCGCGTAGGCGCGATCTTGGGCCCTTTCGTTGCCGGCCTCCTTCAGCAAACGGTCTACGGCTCGAATGCGGTGTTTTGGGCTATCGGGTGCGCTGCTGCGACTGCGGCCGTCGCGATAGGATCGCTGTTGAAGAGCATCGGCCCGGCTCAAGACCGAAGCACCGTGATGGTGTGAACCATGAGATCATTCAACTCCGTTCAGTCTCCGATACGCGTCATATTTGGCTACGGCACCTCTTTACCCGTGATCGATGAACCATGGTTCTTAGGCCTTCGACGCGCTGTGGTTCTTTCCACCGCCGATCAAGCCGATCGAGCTCGCAAGCTCAGCGCCGACATTGGCCCTGGTGCCTACAGTATGGAACGAACTTCAAGGCGATAGCCGTCGGAACAAACTTGCAATAGTGGGTGAAGAAAATGACGAGATATTTGTCGCTCGACGTCGACAACAAGAAGGTACAGGTGCACTGCGATGAAGATGTGCCCGCATTATACGTATTGCGCAACGATCTCGCGCTCAACGGCCCCAAATTTGGTTGTGGGCTGGGCCAGTGCGGCGCCTGCGTCGTACTGGTGGACGGCAATGCAACGCGATCTTGCGTCACGCCGGTGAGTGCTTTGGAAGGCACCAAGGTCGTTACGCTCGATGGCCTGGCCGTGAACGGGAAGCTAGACGCGTTGCAGAGAGCTTTCATTCAACTCGAGGCAGCGCAATGTGGTTATTGCACGAATGGCATGATCATGACGGCAAAAGCCCTCTTGCTTCGAGAGAAACATCCGAGCGAAGAGCAGATCAGGAGCGCGTTGAACGGTAATCTCTGCAGATGCGGCGTACATAATCGTATTGTTGCGGCTGTGCAAATGGCATCGATGGATAAAGCACAATGAGCCGTTCTCAGAACCGTGGTACGACGCGGCGGGACTTTTTAGTTAGCGCTGGTATACTTGTTGCGAGTTTCAGCCTGTCGCGACCGACAGCGATGGCTCAGATAGTGGAAGGCGCCGCTCCGATAAGTTTCGCCAAGACGAAGCGGCTGGACGGTTGGATACGCATATCGGCGGATAATGTGGTGACTATCTTCACCGGCAAGGCTGAACTTGGCCAGGGTATTTTGACAGCCCTCGCTCAGATAGCTGCCGAGGAGTTGGATGTCGGAGTGGAAATGATCCGGGTGATTTCCGCCGACACCTCGCGTGGGCCTGACGAAGGCTACACTTACGGTTCTCAATCGATTGAACAGAGCGGATCCGCGCTGCGCATTGCGAGTGCGCAGGCTCGAGCTGTGTTCGTGGCTGCCGCGTCCTCTTATTGGTCGATAGATGCCCGCGCCATAACGATCGACAAGGGAGTTATTGTCGCTGCCGATGGCCGTCGCATCACTTACGGTGCTCTTGCGGCACAGGATAAGGATCTGCTGTCGCGCGACGTCACCAGCTCGATAAGGCCGAAATCGACAGATGAATACCGGATCGTGGGCAGGTCCACTGCTCGCATCGACCTCCCAGACAAGATTCTGGCAAAGGGCGTGTTTCTGCAAGATATGCGCCAACCCGGTATGGTGTTTGGCAGGGTGATCAGACCACCCACCCCCGGCGCGAAGCTTGTTGGTTTCGACCCGTCCGCGGTACGCGCTATGCCCGGTGTTTTGTCAGTAGTCCATATCGGTAGTTTTTTAGGCGTCGTAGCTGAGCGTGAAGAGCAGGCCATCCGCGCATCAGACGCCGTGCGGGCCAATGCGAGATGGGAGGGAGGTGAGAAACTTCCAAACGAGAATGAACTAGCCGCTGAGCTATTGAGGTTTGCCAAGGAGGATTTGATCGTCGCCCAGACGGGGAGGACAACACAGACGGCTCCCATCGCGCACTGGGTAGAGGCGACCTACACTCGACCGTATCTTTCGCAGGGAAGCATCGGCCCCAGCTGTGCGGTCGCACGTTTTAGCGCCGGGCGATTGACTGTGTGGTCGCATACTCAAGGAGCCTTCCCATTGCGCGCCGATCTGGCGAAAGTGGTAGGGCTACCCGTCAATTTGGTAGATGTAGTCCACGTCCAGGCATCCGGCTGTTACGGCCACAACGGCGCAGACGACGCCGCTCTGGACGCCGCGTTGCTTGCCTTGTCTGTAGAAGGGCGTCCCGTAAAGCTTCAATGGATGAGGGATGACGAATTTGCTTGGTCGCCGATATCTCCAGCCATGGTAATGAGTGCGAAAGCTGGTCTTTCCGCCGAGGGCAGAATCGTTGATTGGAGCTACGACGTCTGGAGTAACACACATGCGACCCGTCCCGGACAGCCAGGAGGGACAAATCTGCTTGCGGCCTGGTACCTCAATAAAGGTTATACCGTCTCTCCGCCGTTGCACATCCCGCAGCCATTCGGGAACGGCGATCGCAACGCAGTGCCATGCTACGATCTTCCCCGTGTGAACATCGCGCATCACGTCTTGACCGCGATGCCCATCAGGACGGGCTCTCTGCGGACATTGGGCGGGCATTCCAATATTCTGGCTATCGAGTGTTTTATGGACGAGCTAGCCGCCGTAGCTGGCGAGGACCCGATCGCATTTAGGTTAAAGCACCTGACGGACGTTCGCGCGAAGGCCGTTGTCGAGGCGGTGCGCAGCGCGACCGGGTGGCCTGTCGATCGGAAACGCGACGGCAAGACAGGCCGTGGGTTCGCTTATGCACGCTACAAAAATATATCGACGTATGCTGCCGTAGCGGTCGAAGTTGAGCTCGATCGAACCACATGTAACGTGACCGTCAAGAAGGTCCATGCAGCGGTCGACGTTGGTCGAGTGATCAATCCAGACGGCGTCAAAAGCCAAAGCGAAGGCGGTATTGTGCAGGGCATCAGTTGGGCAATGAAGGAGCGCATGCGCTTCTCCCAACACAAGATCACCTCCACGGATTGGTCGACTTATCCAATCATTACATTCGATGAGATACCTCAGATTGATGTCGTTGTGCTGGATCGTCCAAAAGAACCGAGCCTTGGAGCGGGTGAGGGCACGATCGGTCCAGCGTCCGCGGCATTTATGAATGCGGTCGCCGACGCCGTCGGTCGGCCGATCCGCGACCTGCCGATAACCTCAGAACGTATTCGCGACGCTTTGCGCATTTGATCAGGCGGTACAACGAATGCAGATTGTGAGCACGTACGATGCCCCCCGCCGCGAAGACGCGGCGACCTCTCCCCGCAAGCGGGGAGAGAGGGAGAGCTACACAGCCATCTTCCGGTGCAGGACCGGAATGCCGCTCAGCTCCTCCGCCGCATCGACGATCGCATTCGCATCGATGCCGTGATGGCGGTAGAGATCGCCGATGGTGCCGGTCTGGCCGAACTGCTCGACCCCCAGCGCCTCCATGCGATGACCGCTCACGCTGCCGATCCACCCCAAAGTCGCGGGATGGCCGTCCAACACCGTGACGATGCCGCAATCGCGCGGCAACGGCTGCAGGAGCCGCTCGATATGGCTGAGATGCTGCGGGTTGCGTTTGTCGCGGCGAATCTTTCGCGCTGACGTCCAGCCGGCATGGAGGCGGTCGGCTGACGTGATCGCCAGCAGGCCGATATCGCGATGGCTGTCGCCGAGCAGTCCCGTCGCCTCGATCGCCTCCGGCGCCAGCGTGCCGCTATAGGCGATCACCAGATCGCAATTTGCGCCGGGCTTGCGCAGCCAGTAGGCGCCATCGGTGATGCCCTCCCGCAGTTCCGGCGTCATCATCCGCTGCGGCTGTTCGATGGTGCGCGTGGAGAGCCGCAGATAAACCGATCCGCCCGCGCGCTGGCCGGCCTCATCGATGCCCGCGTCACGCTGCATGTGCTGGAAGCCCCAGCCCATGATGACCGCGAGTTCATCGACGAAGGCCGGCTCGAACGATGCAAGACCGTCCTGCGCCATGCCGATCAGCGGCGTCGCGATCGACTGATGCGCGCCACCTTCCGGCGCCAGCGTGATGCCCGACGGCGTTGCGGCCACCATGAAACGGGCATCCTGATAACAGGCATAATTGAGCTGATCGAGACCACGCTCGATGAAGGGATCGTACAGCGTCGCGACCGGCAGCAGGCGGACGCCGTTGATGCTGCTCGACAGGCCCAAGGCCGACATCAGGATGAACAGATTCGCCTCGGCAATGCCGAGTTCGAGATGCTGGCCCTTCGGCGAGAAGTCCCAGTTGAAGGTCGACGGAATCTTCTCGCTGCGGAAGTGATCCGCCTTCTCTGCGCGTGCGAACAGCCCGCGTCGATTCACCCAGGCGCCGAGATTGGTCGATACAGTGACATCGGGCGATGCGGTGACAATACGCGACGCCAGCTCGGTATCGCCGCGCGCCAACTCGTGCAGGACGAGGCCAAAACCCTGCTGCGTCGACATCGCCGGCGACGGCTTGAACGACAGATGCGCGGGAACCTCGACCACATCAGCGCTCAGGCGTCGCCTGCCCTGCTGCACGAAAGGCACATCCTTCAGAAACGCATCCAGCATCGCCGGGTCCTGTGTCAGGCCTTCATACTTGTCCCACTCATGACCAGGCCGGATATTCTGCGCTGCGCGCCAGGCCTCCATCTGCGTCGGCGTCATCAGGCCGGCATGGTTATCCTTGTGGCCCTGGAACGGCAGTCCGACGCCCTTGATGGTGTAGGCGATGAAGCAGACCGGACGATCGTGATCGATCGCCTCGAAAGCCTCGATCATGCTGGCCATGTCATGGCCACCGAGATTGGACATCAGCGCCAGCAGTTCGTCGTCGCTGCGCGCCTCGATCAGCCGCGACACCGGGCCCTGATCACCGATCTCGTCATTAAGCCGCTTGCGGAACGCCGCCCCGCCCTGGAAACACAAAGCCGAATAGATCTGGTTCGGACAATTGTCGATCCAGGTCTTCAATGCAGCTCCGCCGGGCTCGGCGAAAGCCGTCTGCATTAGCCGGCCGTACTTCACGATCACCACATCCCAGCCGAAGTTGCGGAACATGGATTCGAACTTCTCCCACAGGCCCTCACGCACCACGGCGTCGAGGCTCTGGCGATTGTAGTCGACAATCCACCAGGTGTTGCGCAGCCCGTGCTTCCAGCCTTCAAGCAAGGCTTCGAAGATGTTGCCCTCGTCCATCTCGGCATCGCCGACCAGCGCGATCATGCGGCCTTCGCGGCGGTCCTTCATCCAGCCGTGAGCCGAGACGTAGTCCTGCACCAGCGACGAGAACAGCGTCTGCGCGACGCCAAGACCGACCGAGCCGGTGGAGAAATCGACATCGTCGATATCCTTGGTGCGCGACGGATAGCTCTGCGCGCCCTTGAAGCCGCGAAAATTCTCGAGCTTCTCGCGTGTCTGGTTGCCGAACAGATATTGAATGGCGTGGAACACCGGACTGGCATGCGGCTTCACCGCGACGCGGTCTTCCGGCTTGAGTACGGCGAAATACAGCGCCGACATGATCGTTGCCAACGACGCCGACGAGGCCTGATGGCCCCCCACCTTGAGGCCATCGGTGTTGGGACGGATGTGATTCGCGTTGTGGATCGTCCATGACGAGAGCCAGAGCACCTTGCGCGCCAGTGCGGTCAGGGTCTGCAAACGATGATGATCGATCGGCATGGTGGGCTCCCGCGTCGGCCAGCTGTACTGGTTCGTGATTAGGTCGCCATTCTAGCAGGCGCCCCAAAGGGATTTTCTCAATTCATCGCGACAACCGGGGCCATACTGGGATAAATGAATGGTTCAGGCTCCTGTTTCATGGAATTTTACCAATGTCAGCCCTCGACGCGATTGACCGCAAGATTCTCGCTGCGCTGCAGATCGACAGCCGCATCACCATGCAGCAGCTCGCCGACAAGGTCGGCCTGTCCATATCGCCCTGCCATCGCCGGGTGAAACTGCTGGAAGAACGCGGCGTCGTTACGCGCTACATGGCGCTGGTGGACCAGAAGGCGATCGGGCTTCCGGTCAGTGTCTTCATCTCCATCAAGCTTGTCAGGCAGAAGGAGGAAGACCTCAACCGTTTCGCGAAAGCGATCTCGAAATGGGAGGAGGTGCTGGAATGCTATCTGATGACCGGGAACCGCGACTACCTCTTGCGCGTCGTAGCGGCGGATCTGTCATCCTATGAGGCCTTCCTGAAAAACAAGCTGACCCGGCTCGACGGCATCGCCTCAATCGAATCGAGCTTCGCGCTCAGCCAGGTGAAGTATTCGATTGCGCTGCCGGTGTGAGGGCCCGGAGCTAGCTCGCACGTTTCACCGCGGCGGCGGTACCGCCAGGGGGGCCGACGACACTCTGGTAATGCGCAATCGGCTGCGGACGGCCGATCAGAAAGCCCTGGACCTCCGCACAGCCCTCCGCCGCAAGAAACGACAGTTGGGCAGCGGTCTCGACGCCCTCGGCGATCACCGGAAGCTTCAAGGAGCGGCCGAGCCCGATAATAGCGTGAACAATGGCCGCAGACTGCGTATTGTCCTCGAGCCTGGCGACGAAGGTCTGGTCGATCTTGATCTTGTCGAAGGGGAAGGCCTGCAGATAGCTCAGGCTCGAATAGCCCGTGCCGAAATCGTCCATGGCGACGCGAACGCCCTGCTCCTTGATGGCGCGCAGGATCGCGATGGCGCCAGCAAAGTCGTCAATCAGCACGCCCTCGGTGATCTCGATCTCGACACGCTTTGGGCAGAGACCGGTTTCCGCCAGAACAGCGGCGAGCATCCCCGGTACATCGCCGCGCCGAAAGTTGACCGGCGACAGGTTGATGGCGATCGACAGCGGATTGCCCCAGGTAACCGCCTCGCGACAGGCCTCTCGCACCACCCACTCGTCGATGGCGCCGATCAGACCGGTCTCCTCCGCCAGCGGAATGAACACCGCCGGCGAGATCATGCCGCGCTCGGGATGCCGCCAGCGCAGCAGAACCTCGAAGGCAACGATGGCTCCCTCGGTGGTCGCCTGCGGCTGGAAATAGAGCTGGAATTGCTTGTTCTCGATCGCAACCACGAGATCCCGCTGCAGCAATCGCTTCTCGCGGATGTGCTGATCCATCGCAGCCTCGAAGAAGCGGATGGTGCCGCGCTCCTCGGCCTTGGCGCGATCGAGCGCCAGATCGGCATGCGCAATGAGAGCTTCAGTATCCTGGCCATCCTGCGGATAGACCGAGATGCCGATGCTACAGCGAACATTGATATGCTGGCTGCCGATCTGAAACGTATTGTCGAGAATGCCCGACAACCGCGCACAGAGATCTTCCGCTGTTTGCGGCTCCGCACCGAGATGAGACACGATCGAGAAGATATCGCCGCTCGGCCGTGCCAGAAATGCACCGTTGCAGGCATGCGCCAGTCGCTTCGCCAGTTCGGCCAGTACGGCGTCGCCGGTGGCCTGGCCATATACATCATTTGTCTCCCTGAAGCGATCGATGTCGATCCGCGCGATGGCGAACGAGCCATGCCCGGCCGACGCTTCGCTGAAGACGCGCGCCAGATGCTCGTTGAAGGCAACACGATTGGGAAGATCGGTGATCGGATCGTGCCGCGCGAGATGCACGATCCGCGCTTCGCTGAGTTTGCGGTCAGTGATATCGGCATGGGTCACGACCCAGCCGCCATTCTGCATCGGGCTGAAGCGCACGTTGATCGTGCGCCCATCCGGCAATTCGGCGTTCTGGCTGCTCGGCACGCGATCCGCGATCGCCGCCCGCAGCTTCGTCTCATGATCATCCATATCGACGAACAGCATGCCTGCGGCCGCGCGCAGCGCCAGCACCTGATCCACAGTCGCGCCGACGAGCATTTTCTCCGGCGGGATATTGTACATGCGCATGTAGCTCTCGTTCCACAATTCGAGCAGGCCATCGGCGCTATACATGCATAGCCCCTGCCCCATATTGTTGAGCGCCGCATCGAGCTGCAAATTGCGCTTGCTTATGCTGCGGCGGGTACGCTGATCCGAGATAGCGACAATCAGGCCTGCGATGACGATCGTGGCCGTAAAGGCCGCAATCGCCAGCGACAATTCGATTGGCGACAGCAGGCTCCCGCTGGCCGCCGCCTCAGCCCGGTAGACGAGATCGACAGCGCCCATCGCCACGAAGTGATGAACACTGATGGCCAGTGTCAGGAGTAGCGCGGCAAGGAGGAGTTTGGCCGGACCGTCGCTGCGCTGCGCGACGAGCACGGCCCCCGCGCCAAGCAGCACACTGAACAGGATCGAGGCCACGACCATATCGGGCAGCCACACGATGGTGGCGGGAATCCGCAGCGACGCCATGCCCATATAGTGCATGCAGGCGATGCCGATTCCGATCAGCGATCCGCCGGTCAGTGCGCCCTGCCGCGTCTGCCCGAATAGCGCCACCGCAAAGCCGGCAGTGGTCATCACCGTCGCTGCCACCAGCGAACACGCCGTGATGATCAGATCATAGTTAATCGCAAAGCCCGGCGTGTAGGCCAGCATAGCAATGAAGTGCGTCGCCCATGTACCGAAGCCGGTGACGAAGCCGGCGGTCATCAGCCAAGCCAGACGCGTATCGGGCGATGACGTTCGCGCACGTGTGAACAGATTGACTGCAGCGAAGCTGGTGAGGAAGCATACCGCAGCCGCCAGCAGGACCTGCCGCCAGTCATGCTGCAACTCGATGCAATTCCAGACCCGTAGCATAAGGATACCAACATATGACGAGGTATGAAAGCATAGCGCGTGCGGCGTTCAGAATGTTTAAAACTCGCGCAAAACGTGCGTGGAAAAGGTGTTATTCTTAAGCTTCGATAAAGCCGGACATGTGCTTGGTATCATCCTCCATGTTTGCAGAAATATGTGCAACACATTCGGATATAGCTACCGCAAGCGCCATGGCTCAGGGAAAATCGGGCGCCGGGGACAATCTGTTTCGTTCAACAGCTTGTCGCTACGCGCTCGGATAAGGTTCTGCCGGCACGGTGACCTGCGCGCGACGCACGCGTTCGCGATGTGCGGTGTAGACACCGCTGGCGATGATGACCGCAGCACCTGCAAAGGTCACCGCATCAGGCACTTCGCCGAACACGAAGAAGCCGATCAGCGTCACCCACACCAGCTGGACGTAAGAGAATGGTGCCAGCACCGATGCGTCCGCATAGCGGAACGCCTGCACCACGATCCAGTGACCGATCGTGGCCGCAGATCCGATGCCAACGCCGAGCGCGATCTGTGTCCAGGTGGGTACGATCCAGTAGAACGGCACGATGACGCTGAGCACCAGAAAGCCGGTGATCGCCGAAAACGCCATCGTGGTGATCGCGCGGTCAGCGCCACTGATCTTCCGGGTCAGCACCAACGCGGTGGCCCATCCCAACGCGGAAATGATCGGAAAGATCGTGCCAGGCTGAAAAGCCGCGGTGCCGGGCCGCACGATGATCAACACGCCCAGAAGCCCGACGATGGTGGCGGTCCAGCGGCGCAGACCAACCTTCTCCCCAAGGAACAGAACCGAAAGTCCCGTGACGAACAGCGGCGAGATGAAACCGGTCGCCGTCGCCTCCGCGATCGGCAGATAGCCGAGCGCCATGATGAAGAAGATCGACGAACACAACAGGCCCAGCCCGCGAAACACCTGTAGCAGCGGGCGCGTCGAGCGCATCGCATTGCCCGATGCCGGCGCCAGCACGATCGGCAGCAGGATCAGAACGAACACCAGAAACCGGATCCAGGCAATTTCCACCGATGGCATGCCTGTGCGCGACAGATATTTCGCCATCGCGTCCGATGAGGCCAGAAACGCCGTCGAGCAAATGATCATCAGGATGCCGTGCAGCGGCCGGTCGGTATGGCGATGGGCCGATACACGGGCAGCAGTCTTCGGCGGCGGAACATGGCTTGTCACGAGCGGGGACCAATATGCGGGCTCGTCGAAGCATGCGAGCCGAATCGAATACAGCTCACAAAACGACGATCACGATGCCGGGACAACTGCCGATATCAGGACACGGATATGCACGCAGGCAAAAATCCATGTCGGCTGATGGATCGGCTGGCCAGAGTGCGGCGCAGCATCGATCTTACCGCTACCCTAGAGCATCGGCAGACTGGAAGGCTCCCGGCCGCGCGGAAATGCCTTTTCAATATCAGCCAGTTCGGCTGCGCTGAGCGTCAATGCACTCGCCGCCGCGTTGTCCGCGGCATGAGTGGACGACGAGGCCTTCGGAATTGCGAAGACCGATGGTTGGCGGATCAGGAAGGCCAGCGCTACCTGCCGTGGCGTGGCCTGATGCGCATCGGCGATTTGCTGCAGGATTTTGCCGCCCGGCGAGCGGGCCGACGGAAAATCATTATGACCGAACGGCGAATAGGCCACGACGGCAACGCCATGTCTCTCGCACCACGGGATCACACGGTGTTCGATGGCGCGCTCCTGCAGATGATAGAGTACCTGATTGCAGGCGATGGCACCCTTGCCTGCGAGTTTTGACAACTCATTGAGATCGTCGGCGTCGAAATTGCTGACGCCCCAGGACGCAATCTTGCCGGCCGCCTTCAAATCTCCAAAGGCGGCGACAGTCTCGGCAAGCGGAACCTGACCGCGCCAATGCAGCAGGTAGCAATCGAGCCGGTCGGTCCCCAGCCGCTTCAGCGAGCGCTCGCAGGCGGCGATGGTGCCCTTTCGCGATGCGTTGCTCGGCAGAACCTTGGAAACCAGGAATACCTCGTCGCGACGGCCGGCGATGGCCTCTGCGATCACGAGCTCGGCGTCGCCATACATTTCGGCCGTGTCGATATGGCTCATGCCGGCATCGAGGCCGGCCTGCAGCGCCCTGACCGCCGCAGCGCGATCACTGTGGTCGATATACCAGGTGCCCTGCCCGATGACTGACACGTCGCGCTTGGTTTGGCCGAATGGATTGTGTCGCATGGTGCGCCTCCGCCTCCCGCGGCAATGAGGCACACGGGAGTGGACTTTAGCGCATCAATTCAGAGGAGTCAGTGGCTGATCATCCACGGCCGCGCTGTCGGGAAGCTCTTGGCGCCCGAGCGGGTCTGCTTCACCAGCCGCGACGGCTTCTTGCCGGAACAGCAGCCGCAACCGGCCCCATGCGACGCCTTGTACTCCGCCGATGTCTTCGGCGCATTGCGGCTGCGCTCGTTAGTGGCGTGGGCCTTGCGCTTGTCAGAGGGCATGCAGAAGAACGCTGGTGCGGTCAGGATCACGCGCGGTGCCTGTGTCGCGCAATGCGGGCAGTCCTGCGGATCGTCGCATTCGGCCATCGGCCGCGTGTCGGTGAACGGGCCGCAATCGTCGCACAGATATTCATAGACCGGCATGGCGCTTCACTCTCGTTCGCACATCAGGAAAAAGTGGCTACGGGGCTGTGACTCCCACCCCGCAGCCGAGTTGACCGCGTTACTTGTCCGGCGAGAGCGGCATCTGGATGTCGCCCTTGATGTGTTTGACGGGTCCGGCCGACGACGGATTGATGTCGAAATCGAAAATCTGCGTCGGCAACCACAGCGTGGCGCAGGCATTGGGCACGTCGACGACGCCGGAGATGTGGCCCTGCACCGGCGCGGTGCCGAGGATCGAATAGGCCTGCGCGCCGGAATAGCCGAACTTCTTGAGATACTCGATGGCGTTCAAACAGGCCTGGCGATAGGCGATGTGTACGTCGAGATAGTGCTGTTTGCCCTGCTCGTCGACGGAGATGCCTTCGAAGATCAGGAAGTCATTGTAGTTCGGCGTCATCGGCGACGGCTTGAACACCGGGTTCTTGATGCCGTATTTCGACACGCCGTCCTTGATGACATCGACCTTGATGTGCAGCCACCCGGCCATCTCGATGGCGCCGCAGAAGGTGATTTCGCCGTCGCCCTGGCTGAAGTGCAGATCGCCCATGGAGAGACCGCCGCCGGGGACATAGACCGGGAAATAGACCTTGGAGCCACGCGACAGATCCTTGATGTCGCAATTGCCGCCATGTTCGCGCGGCGGCACGGTGCGCGCGCCTTCCGCCGCGGCCTTCTCCTTTGCCTCACCCTTCAGCCGGCCCATATGGGCGGTCGGGCCGAATGGCGGATTGGCAAGGCCGGGCACGCGGGTCGGGTTGGTGGCAATCAGTGCGGTCTCGCGCTCGTTCCAGGTGGCGAGCAGTTTCGGATCGGGCAGACAGCCGATCAGGCCGGGATGGATCAGCCCTGCGAAGTTCACGCCCGGGATATGACGCGACGAGGTGTACATGCCCTTGAAGTCCCAGATCGACTTCTGCGCTTCCGGGAAGTGATCGGTGAGAAAGCCGCCGCCATTCTGCTTGGAGAAGAAGCCGTTGAAGCCCCACAGCGACTCTTTCATGGGGCCGACATCCAGCAGATCGACCACCAGAAGATCGCCGGGCTCCGCTCCCTTGACGCCGATCGGGCCCGACAGGAAGTGCACGATCGACAGATCGATATCGCGCACGTCGTCGGCCGAGTCATTGTTCTTGATGAAGCCGCCGGTCCAGTCATAGGTCTCGACGATGAAGTCATCGCCCGGATTGACCCACGCCACCATGGGAATGTCCGAATGCCAGCGGTTATGAATCATGTCGTTGTCGTAGGCCGATTGCGTGAGATCGACCTTGATGAGTGTTTCTGGCATTCAATGCTCCCCTTCGGTTACTGGTCCTGGTGGTTGAACGTAAGGCTGGTTAGACGGACAGGTATTTTGCGATCTGTGCGGCATCGATGCCTTCGCGCGCTTCGTCGCGAACGATTTCGCCATTCTCGATCACCAGCACCCGGTCGGCGACGTCGAGCGCGAAGCTCAGCACCTGTTCGGAGACGATGATCGACAGACCCCTGGTGTCGCGGATGTGCTTCAGCGTCCGCGCCATGTCCTTGATGATCGACGGCTGGATGCCTTCGGTGGGCTCATCCAGCAGCAGCACCTTGGGCTTGGTGGCGAGCGCGCGTGCAATGGCGAGCTGCTGCTGCTGACCGCCGGAGAGATTGCCGCCGCGGCGCCCCTTCATCTCCAGCAGCACCGGGAACAGCTCGTAGAGATCGCCGGGCACTTCCTTCTCGCCGGAGGCGACAAGGCCGGTCTCGATATTCTCCTTCACCGTCATGTGGGAGAAGATCATGCGACCCTGCGGCACGTAAGCGAGGCCGCGCGCGACGCGCTCATAGCTCTTCAGCGCGCCGAGCTCCTTGCCTTCCATGGTCACCGAGCCCGACTTGGTCGGCACGATGCCCATCAGCGATTTCATCAGCGTGGTCTTGCCCATGCCGTTGCGGCCCATGATGGCCACGATTTCGTTGGGCTGCACCGAAACGTTCAAGCCGTGCAGAACTTCGCTCTGTCCGTAGGCGACGTGGAGATCGTTAATGGCGAGCATGGTGATCTCCTCAATGACCCAGATAGACTTCGATGACCTTGGGATCGTTCTGGACCTTCTCCATGGTGCCTTCGGACAGGATCTGTCCCTGATGCAGCACGGTCACCTTATGGGCGATGTCCTCGACGAATTTCATGTCGTGTTCGATCACCAGCACCGAACGATTCTTGATGATCGTGTTCAACAACTCCGCAGTCTTCATGCGCTCGCTCACGCTCATGCCGGCGACGGGCTCGTCGAGCATCAAGAGGTCCGGATCCTGGATCAGCAGCATGCCGATCTCGAGCCACTGTTTCTGGCCATGCGAGAGCACATCGGCATACATGTCGAGACGATCCTTCAGGAAGATCATCTCGGCGACCTCCTCGACGCGCTCGCGCACCGCAGCATCGCGCTTGAACATCAGCGAGCCGAATACCGAGCGTCCGCGCGGATAGGAGATCTCCAGATTCTCGAACACCGTGAGATCGTCATAGACGGACGGCGTCTGGAACTTGCGGCCGACACCAGCCTGCACGATCTGGTTCTCCTTGAGCTTGGTGAGCTCCTTGCCGCGGAACTGCACCGACCCCGACGTGGCTTTGGTCTTGCCGCAAATCAGGTCGAGCACCGTGGTCTTGCCGGCACCGTTGGGGCCGATGATGACGCGGATCTCGTTCTCCTCGACATAGAACGAGAGATCGTTCACCGCCTTGAAACCGTCGAAGGAAACGGTGAGCCCTTCGACTGCGAGCAGAAAGTCCTTGGGCTGATGACCGACAAGCATGACGTGTCCCCTTATTCAGCCGGCGCGCCGTCGGCGGTGGATTTGATGGCCCAGGCTTTTCGCGCCTTCGACGTGCGTAGTGCCAACAGCCGATCGACATGACGCGCCACGTGATCGCGCCAGATGCCGGACAGGCCATTGGGGAAGAACAGCACGACGGCAATGAACAACCCGCCGAGGCCGAACAGCCAGAGTTCCGGGAAGGATTCCGACAGCATCGTCTTGGCGTAGTTGACCAGCAGCGTGCCATAGACGGCGCCGAAGATGGACATACGGCCGCCCACCGCCGTGTAGATCACCATCTCGATCGACGGCACGATGCCGACGAAGGACGGCGACATGAAGCCGACCTGCAGCGTGAACATGGCGCCGCCGATGGCCGCAAACATCGCCGCGGCACAGAAGGCGAAGATCTTGAAATTGGCGACGCTGTAGCCCGAGAACCGCACACGATCTTCCTGCTCACGCATCGCCACCAGGATTCGGCCGAGCTTGGTCAGCCGGATGAACTGCGCAGCGATGATGCAGGCGAACAGCACGAAGACTTCGAAGAAGTAGAGAATGACCTTGGCGTGATCGGTGCGGATGTCCCAGCCGTTCAGCGTGCGCAGGTCGGTCATGCCGTTGATGCCGCCGGTATAGCCCTGCTGGCCGATGATCAGGATGGTGGCGATTGCCGCGATGGCCTGGGTGATGATGGCGAAATAGACGCCGCCGACACGGCGCTTGAACATCGCAGCGCCGATGATGAAGGCCAGCAGCGTCGGCACGACGAGAATGGCGATGATGGTCAGCGGCAGCGAGTGGAACGGCTTCCAGAACATCGGCAGCGACGTGATCTGGTTCCAGTCCATGAAATCCGGAATGCCGGGGGTCGACTGGATCTTGGTATTCTCGACGCTGGAGGCTTCCAGCTTCAGGAACATCGCCATGCAGTAGCCGCCGAGGCCGAAGAACACGCCCTGCCCGAGGCTGAGAATGCCGCCATAGCCCCAGCACATCACAAGGCCGACCGCGACAAAGGCATAGGTCAGATATTTGGCGACGAGGTTGAGACGGAACACATCGAGGAACAGCGGCAGGATCACCGCGAGCAGCAACAGCAGTGACAGGAAACCGATCAGCTCCGAGCGGTTGAAGAAGCGAGAATTGATCATGATGCGTATGCCCTGCTCTGTCTGTACTGCGCGCGCTTACTTGCGAACCTTGAGGGCGAACAGGCCCTGCGGCCGGATCATCAGGATCGCGACGATGGTGAGCAGCGTCAGCACCTTGGCCATCGAGCCGGACATGAAGAACTCCATGGTCGACTGCGCCTGGGAGATGGTGAAGGCCGAGGCAATGGTGCCGAACAGGCTGGCCGCGCCGCCGAACACCACGACAAGGAACGTGTCGACGATATAGAGCTGGCCTGAGGTCGGCCCGGTCGAGCCGATCATCGTGAAAGCGGAGCCGGCGATCCCGGCGATGCCGCAACCGAGGCCGAAGGTGTAGCGGTCAACCTTCTCGGTATTGATACCGACGGCGCCAGCCATCACGCGGTTCTGCACCACGGCACGGACCTGACGACCCCAGCGGGATTTGTACATGATCCAGGCGACGACCATGGTGATCGCCAGTGTCAGGCACATCACGAAGATGCCGTTGATTGGCACTTCGATCGTATCGGTGACCTGTTTGGAGCCCATCATCCATTGCGGCAGCTCGACGCCGACTTCGCGGGCACCGAACACCGAACGATAGGCCTGCTGCAGGATCAGGCTGAGGCCCCAGGTCGCCAGCAACGTGTCGAGCGGGCGCTTGTAGAGATGCCGTATGAGCCCCCATTCGACGAGCATCCCCAGCGCACCGGAGGCAATGAAGGCGAGGACCATGGCGACAAAGAAGTAGCCGGAGAACAGTGACGGCAGGTGGGACTGGAAGAAGCTCGACGTCATCCAGGTGACGTAGGCGCCAAGGATCATGAATTCGCCATGGGCCATGTTGATGACGCCCATCTGGCCGAAGATGATCGCGAGGCCGAGCGCCATCAGGACATAAACTGAAAACAGGATCAGGCCGGCAAAGCCCTGCATTGCAAAGATGGCGCCTAGGTCGCCAATCGAATAGTCGCCGAACATCGATCCGTCCTCCGTCAGGGAAAGGGTCCCGCGCCGCGCGATGAGACGCGACGCGGGGTTGTCGTGCGCGGATAGGTCGTCCGCGCCAGGGAGAAGCTGCGCGGAGACACGCTCCGCACTTGAGGAGGAAGGCTTACTGATAGCCCTTCGGGAACGGATCCGGCTCGATCAGTTCGGGCGTCTCGTAAACCACCTTGAACTGGCCATCGAGCTGGGCCTGGCCGACGCGGGCCTTCGACCACAAATGGTGGTTCGGATGGATCTTGACGTAGCCCTCCGGCGCCTTGGTGAATTCGATGCCGGCAGACGCGGGCGCTATCTTGTCGATATCGAAGGATCCGGCCTTTTCGACCGTCATTTTCCACAGCCAAGGACCGAGATAGGCCGCCTGCGTCACGTCGCCGATCACCGTCTTCTCGCCCCACATCTTCTTGAAGGCGGCGACGAATTCCTTGTTGTTCGGATTATCCAGCGACTGGAAGTACTTCATACAGGCATAGGCGCCCGCGATGTTCTCGCCGCCGATGCCGTCGATCTCGTCCTCGGTGACCGAGATGGTCAGCAGGGTCTGCTTCGACAGGTCGATGCCAGCCGCCTTGAGCTGCTTGTAGAAGGCGACGTTGGAGCCACCGACCACCGCCGCATAGATCACGTCCGGCTTGGTCAGCTTGATCTTGTTGATCACCGAGTTGAACTGGGTGTGGCCGAGCGGGAAGTATTCTTCGCCAGACACCTTGCCGCCGAGCTTGCCCTCGATGTGCTTGCGCGCGATCTTCATCGAGGTGCGCGGCCAGATATAATCCGAACCGATCAGATAGAAGCTCTTGCCGTTCTTGGTCTTGGAGACCCAGTCGAGGCCGGCGAGGATCTGCTGGGTAGCTTCCTGACCGGTATAGATGACGTTCTTGGACTGCTCGAGACCTTCATAGAAGGTCGGATAGTAGAGCATGCCGTTATACTGTTCCATGACCGGCAGCACCGCCTTGCGGGAGGCCGAGGTCCAGCACCCCATGATGGCGGCGACCTTGTCGTTGACCAGGAGCTTCTTGGCCTTTTCGGCGAAGGTCGGCCAGTCCGAGGCGCCGTCTTCCTGGATGAACTTGATCTTGCGGCCGAGCACACCGCCCATGGCGTTGATCTGCTCGATGGCGAGCTTTTCAGCCTGCACCGAGCCGGTTTCCGAGATCGCCATGGTACCGGTGACCGAATGCAGGATGCCGACGGTAACTTCCGTATCGGTCACCGCGAGGCCCGTGGTGTTGATGGCCGAGGTGGCCGGCGCCTGCGCAAAAGATGTGCGCGGAAGCATGGACATTGCTGGCAACGCGGCCATTCCCATCAGCAACTTGCGCCGTAACGGCGACCGCAGGCCCGGTTTCTTCTCGTCTGACATGACAACCCCACTGGTTTGGACGCTTATTGGTGAGGCAAGCATTGCCGAACTTGAGCGCTACCCGGATACGCGAGATCGCGTATACTGCACCGCAAAATGCCGACGTAGATTTTTGCATCACGCAAACATGCGTAGTCGAACAGGGTCAGGAGCGAAGTAGTGGCAGGGCGGCAGCGTATCGACCGCGTCAGACGCCAGTACAACCAATGGGTCGCCAACCAGACCCTGGAAGATTACGCACTCCGCTTCACCGCGAAGAGCGCCCGGCGCTGGTCCGCCGCGCGGGTCGCCAATACGGCCCTCGGCGCCATTTCATTTCTCGCCCTCGAAGCCATCGGCGGCACCATCACCATCAATTACGGCATGACCAACGCCACGGCGGCGATCCTCGTGGTCAGCGTCATCATCTTCTGCTGCGGATTGCCGATCGCCTATCATGCCGCAAAATGCGGCATCGATATTGACCTCCTGACCCGCGGCGCCGGCTTCGGCTATATCGGCTCGACTGTGACGTCGCTGATCTACGCGTCGTTCACCTTCATCTTCTTCGCCATCGAGGCGGTGATTCTCGCCTCCGCGCTGGAGATGTGTTTCGATATTCCGCGCCCCATCGGCTACCTGATTTCGGCCGTGGTCATCATCCCGCTGGTGACCCACGGCATCACGCTGATCAGCCGCTTCCAGCTCTGGACCCAGCCGATCTGGCTGGTGCTCAATCTGCTGCCCTTCGCTGCCATCGCCTATGCGAGCCGCGACTCCTTCGTGGCGTGGACGAAGTTTCCCGGCGATCATGGCAGCGCCGCCGGTCACCTCGATCTCCTGCTGTTCGGCACCGCCGCGTCCGTTGTGTTTTCGCTGGTCGCGCAGATCGGCGAACAGGTCGACTTCCTGCGCTTCCTGCCGCGCGACCGCCGCAGTTCGAAGGCGAGCTGGTGGGTGGCACTGCTCTGTGCCGGACCGGGCTGGATCATTGTCGGCGCCATCAAGCTGCTGGCCGGCTCGTTCCTCGCTTATTTCGCGCTGACCCACGGCGTCTCGGCCGAACACGCCGCCGAGCCCGCGCATATGTATCTCGAAGCCTTTCGCTATGTGCTGTCGCAGCCCGACCTGGCCCTGGCGCTGACCGGTACCTTCGTGATCCTGTCGCAGCTCAAGATCAACGTCACCAACGCCTATGCGGGCTCAATTGCCTGGTCGAACTTCTTCTCGCGCCTCACCCACAGCCATCCCGGCCGCGTGGTCTGGCTGGTGTTCAACGTGCTGGTCGCGTTGCTGCTGATGGAGATCGGCGTCTACAAGGCGCTGGAGCAGACGCTGGCGCTCTATTCCAACGTGGCGATTGCCTGGGTCGGCGCGCTGGTTGCTGATCTGGTCATCAACAAGCCGCTCGGGCTGCGCCCGCAGCAGATGGAGTTCAAGCGCGCGCATCTCTACGACATCAACCCGGTCGGCGTCGGCGCCATGCTCGCCGCCACAGTAATGTCCGTCAGCGCCTTCTATGGATTGTTCGGACCCACGGCCAAAGCGCTATCGCCATTCGTGGCGCTGATCACGGCGCTCGCCACTGCTCCCATCATCGCCTTTGCCACGGGCGGGAAATACTACATCGCCCGCAAGCCGAAACGGGCCTGGCAGAATATGGCGACGATCCAGTGCTGTATCTGCGAACACTCGTTCGAGCCCGAGGACATGGCCCACTGCCCGGCCTATGCGGGCCCCATCTGCTCACTGTGCTGCTCGCTCGATGCCCGCTGTCACGATCTCTGCAAGCCGCATGCGCGGATCGACGCGCAGATGTCCGCAACCTTCGGCAGATTACTGCCGGAGCCGGTTCTGGCGCGGCTCAATTCGCAACTCGGGCATTATCTCGGCGTCTTCGTGATGGCTGCCGGCCTCGTCGGTCTGACGCTGGGACTGATCTATCTGCAAACCTCCGCGGCTGCGCCGGGGGACAGCGCACAGGTCTCGGAAGTGCTGTGGAAAGTGTTCTTCGCGCTGGCGATCATCATTGGCGTGGTGGCATGGCTGTTCGTGCTGGCCAAGCAAAGCCGCCGCGCCGCCGAAGCCGAGACCAGGCGGCAGACCACGTTGCTCATGCAGGAGATCGACGCCCACAAGCGCACCGACGCCGAATTGCAGCGCGCCAAGGAAGTCGCCGAATCCGCCAATCTCGCCAAGAGCCGCTACGTGGTCGGCCTCAGTCATGAACTACGCTCACCGCTCAACGCCATATCAGGCTATGCGCAGCTCCTGGAACAGGACGACAGCCTGCAGACGCGCCCGCGGGATCAGGTTCGCGTCGTCAAGCGCAGCGCCGATCATCTCTCCGGCCTGATCGACGGCATTCTGGATATTTCCAAGATCGAGGCCGGCCGTCTCTATCTATCACGCGACGAAGTCCGCCTGACCGACTTCCTGGATCAGCTCGTCGGCATGTTCCGCCTGCAGGCCGCAGCCAAGGGCATCGACTTCGTGTTCCGGCGGCCCAACATCCTGCCGACCGTGGTCTATGCGGACGAGAAGCGGCTGCGCCAGATCCTGATCAATCTGCTCTCCAACGCGATCAAGTTCACACAGGCCGGCAGTGTTCAGTTCGTGATCCATTATCGAAGCCCGGTCGCCGAATTCGAGATTACCGATACCGGACCAGGCATCCGGCCCGATGATCTCGAACGCATCTTCGCGCCCTTCGAGCGCGGCGCCCTCGGCGCCGCGCAGCCGCATACGGGTACGGGTCTGGGTCTCACGATCTCCAAACTGCTTGCCGGCGTCATGGGCGGCGACATCCGCGTCACCAGCGAGGTCGGCAGCGGCAGCACCTTCCGCGTCAAGATGCTGCTGTCCGAAGTAACCAACCCCACGCGTATCGCGCCGGTGGACGCGCCGATCTATGGCTATCACGGCCCGCGCAAGACCATCCTCATCACCGACGACGATCCGACGCAGCGGGACCTGCTGCGTCAGGTGCTGACACCACTGGGCTTCATCCTGCTCAGCGCGCCGGATGGTCAGGCCTGTCTCGGCCTCGCCCAGCATTGCCGACCCGATCTTTTCCTGCTGGATATTTCCATGGCGGGCATGGACGGCTGGACCGTCGCGGAGAAGCTGCGCTCATCCGGTCACCATCAGGCGCGTATCCTGATGGTCTCGGCCAGCGCGCTGGAAGCCCATGGCGCACCGCTCGCACAGCCGTTCCATGACGGCTATCTGATGAAGCCCATCGAACTGCCGCGGCTGCTGGAACAGATCGGACAACTCCTGAAGATCGAATGGCAATACGAACGCGACGAAGTGGCACCGCTGCCGCAATGGACACCACATAGCGGTGCCCGCCCGCCCGTGCATCATGTGGAGGAGCTCATCAGCCTCGGCCAGATGGGCCACATCCGCGCCATCCAGATGAAACTCGACGAAATCGGCAACAATCACCCCGAACATGGCGATTTCGTCGCGCAGATGCGCTCGCTGATCGACCGCTTCGACCTCGATCAATACATGGCCACCTTGAAGACGCTGTACACCTATGACCACTGACAACAAAAAACGCGACGTCGCGCTGGTGGTCGATGACTCGCCGGAAACATTGCGGCTGCTGACCGATGCGCTGGACGGCGCCGGCATGACCGTGATGGTGGCCATGGACGGCGCCGCCGCCATGCGCATCGTCGAGCAGATCACGCCGGACATCATCCTGCTCGATGCTGTGATGCCGGGGATCGACGGCTTCGAGACCTGCCGCCGGCTGAAGCGCGATGCCGGCCTCGGCGACGTGCCGGTGATCTTCATGACCGGGCTCTCCGAGACCGAACACATCGTGCGCGGGCTCGAGGCCGGCGGTGTCGATTACGTCACCAAGCCCATCGTGATCGAGGAAATGCTGGCGCGCATCCGCGTCCATCTTGCCAATGCACGGCTGACGCAGAGCGCGCGCACCGCGCTCGATGTCTCCGGTCGCTTCCTTCTCGCGGTGAGCGGCAAGGGGAACATCCTGTGGGCCACGCCGCAGGCGCAGAAGCTGCTCAACGATCACCTGATCGCAGCGCCTGACGATGAACTGCTGCTGCCCCCGGTGATGCTGCAATGGCTCGAGCAGATGCAACGGCCGGGCGCCAAGCCGGCGTCGTCATCGGGCTTTCCGAACAACGAGCTATTGCGTCTGCAATATATGGGGAAAGTCGGCTCCGACGAATTCCTGCTGCGGCTCGCCAAGGAAAACGCGCCAACCGCTCCCGCCGAATTCAGCAAGGAGCTCGGCCTCACCGGCCGCGAGGGCGAGGTGCTGTCCTGGCTCAGCAAGGGCAAGAGCAACCGCGATATCGCGCAGATCCTCGGCCTCTCACCGCGCACGGTCGACAAGCATCTCGAGCAGATCTACGCCAAGCTCGGCGTCGAGAACCGCACCGCCGCTGCGGCCATTGCGGTGAATGCGAGTCATAGGCGGCAATAGCCCCGGCGTGGCATTCGGGTAGTTCGACGCCTCTTCCATCAAGTTGATAGTGCACTGCACGCGCGATAGCCCCGCGCAGGCAAACGCGTCGCTGCGAACGAATTCGCTATTGACAAACTTTTTCGCCAATATCTAATTTAGCAAAACAGAGAATGAATGGCCCGACACGAGGCCGCATTGGGGAGAAAAACACATGACACGCCAGTTCCTGGTGTGCGCAGCTGCGCTCACGCTTTGGACATCTGCCGCCTCCGCTCAGGTCTCCGACGACGTCGTTCGCATCGGTGTCCTCACCGATCTCTCAAGCTGGGGGCGTGACAATAGCGGTCCCGGTTCGGTCGAAGCCGCCAAGATGGCGCTCGAGGAATTCGGCCCGACCGTTCTAGGGAAACCGATCGAGATCATCAGCGCCGATCACCAGATGAAGTCTGACGTCGGGATCCAGATCGCGCGCAACTGGTTCGACGCCGGCAAGGTCGATGCCGTTGTCGATATCCCGAACTCCGCCATCGCTATCGCGGTACACAATCTCGCGAAGGACCGTAACAAGATCGCGTTGCTCTCCGGCCCGGGCGCAAGCACGCTCACGGATGAGCTGTGCAGCCCGAATACAGTCCACTTCACCTACGACACCTACGCGCTCGCGAAGGTGACCGCCTCCGCCGTAGTCGCCGGCGGTGGCAAGTCATGGTTCTTCATCACGGCCGACTACGCCTTCGGCAATCAGCTTGAACAGGACGCAACGCGCTTCATCAAGGCGAGCGGCGGCACCGTGCTTGGCAGCGTTCGTCATCCGACCAACACCGCCGACTTCTAATCCTTTGCGCTACAGGCACAGAACTCGAAGGCCGAAGTCGTTGCTTTCGCCAATGCCGGCCAGGACACCGATAATTCCATCAAGCAGTCTGGCGAATTCGGTCTCGTCAAGGGCGGCCAGAAACT
Source organism: Tardiphaga sp. (assembly GCF_041424195.1). Taxonomy (NCBI): domain Bacteria; kingdom Pseudomonadati; phylum Pseudomonadota; class Alphaproteobacteria; order Hyphomicrobiales; family Nitrobacteraceae; genus Tardiphaga; species Tardiphaga sp. The sequence continues at coordinate 75,675 of NZ_JBGMOE010000081.1, forward strand.
GGTCGGCCTGCTGATGTTCGACACCGATGTCCATGCAATCGGACTGGAGGCGGCCCAAGGCACCTATCTCACCACGGCGTCGTACTGGAACATGGACGACAAGACGCGGGCCTGGTCGAAGAAATTCTACGAGCGCACCAAGGTGATGCCGACCATGATCCAGACCGGCGTCTATGGCTCGGTGCTGCATTATCTCAAGGCCATCAAGGCTGCAGGCACCGACGATCCGGCCAAGGTGATGGCCAAGATGCGCGAATTGCCCATCGAGGACACGTTCGTCCATGGCGGAAAGCTGCGTGAGGACGGCCGTGTCATCCGCGACATGTATCTGGCCCGCGTCAAGAAGCCGTCGGAATCCAAGGAGCCGTGGGACTATCTCGACATCGTCAAGACCGTGAAGGGCGACGACGCGTTCCGGCCCGTCTCTGAATCGAAATGCCCGTTGCTGAAGAAGTAAGGTCTCATGGCTGTTGATCCCAAGGCGAATATCGAACTCTACGAATGCGACGTGCTGGTCGCCGGCTCCGGTTGTTCCGGCATGTCGGCGGCGATCACCGCCAAACATAGCGGGCTCGATGTTCTGATCGTCGAAAAGGAGCCGCGGTTCGGTGGCACAACCGCGCGCTCCGGCGGCTGGCTCTGGATCCCGGGCACATCGCTGGCGCGCGCCTGGGGCATCAATGAGAGCCCCGATGAGGCGCGCACCTATCTGCGCCATGAAGCCGGCAACAGTTATGACGCCGCACGCGTCGATGCGTTTCTCGCCGCAGGGCCCGAGGCCATCGACTTCTTCACCACCAAGACGGCGGTGCGCTTCGATATGCCGCTGACCTTTCCCGATTACGACGCGGAAGCGCCCGGCGGCAAACAGGGCGGCCGTTCCATGGTAGCGCGGCCGTTCGACGGGCGCGAACTCGGCGACCACATCAAGGACCTCGGCGCGCCGCTGCCCGAACTGACGGTGTTCGGCATCATGCTCGGCTCCGGCAAGGACATCATCCATTTCATGCGTGCGACGAAGTCACTGACCTCGGCGGTCTATGTCGCCAAGCGGCTGTCGAGGCATTTCATGCACGTGCTGCGCTATGGCCGCGGCATGACCCTGACGAACGGCAACGCCCTTGCCGGCCGTCTCGCCAAATCCGCCTTCGATCTCAAGATTCCGCTCTGGCTATCGTCCCCGGTGCGTGAACTGATCATCGAGAACGGCGCGGTCCGCGGTGCCATCGTCGAGCGCGACGGCAAGCGTATCCGCATCTTCGCACGCCGCGGCGTGGTACTTGCCTGCGGCGGCTTCCCGCATGACATCGAACGGCGCAAGGCGATGTTTCCGCACGCACCCACGGGGCGCGAGCACACGTCGCCGGGCCCGACCTGCAATACCGGAGATGGCCTTCGTCTGGCAGAGTCCGCTGGCGGCCGGGTCGAGGACTCGCTGCCGAACGCCGCCGCCTGGGTGCCTGTCTCGGTCACCCATCGCAAGGACGGCAGCAAGGGCGTGATGCCGCATTTCATCGACCGTGCCAAGCCCGGCGTGATCGCCGTGATGCGCGACGGCGCCCGCTTCGCCAATGAGGGCAATTCCTATCACACCTTCGTCCAGCAGATGATGAAAGCCGCGAAACCAGGTGAGGAGATTGCGGCCTGGCTCGTCTGCGATCACCGCGCTCTCAGGCAATACGGGCTCGGCGCCGTGCCGCCCTTCCCGATGCCGATCGGCCAGTATCTGAATTCCGGCTATCTCATCAAAGGAGATACACTCGAACAGCTCGCGAGCAAGGCCGGCATCGACGCGGGCGGCTTCGTCACCACCGTCGCGCAATTCAACAACACCGCCGCCGAAGGCCGCGATCCCGCCTATGGCAAGGGCTCGCGCGCCTATAACCGCTATCAGGGCGACGCCAACCATGGGCCCAACCCCTGCGTCGCGCCGATCGAACAGGGGCCGTTCTATGCCATCAAGATGGTGATCGGCGATCTCGGCACTTACGCCGGCATCAGGACCGATGCGCAGGCACGGGCACTCGATGCCGGCGGTCAGGTGATCAACGGTCTCTATGCAGCCGGCAACGACATGGCGAGCATCATGGGCGGCAACTATCCCGGCGCGGGTATCACGCTCGGCCCCGCGCTCACCTTCGGCTATATCGCCGGCCGCCATCTCGCCGGCATGCCGGTGAAGGCAGCATGATGGCCAGCTTCGCCCCCGATCTGCTGAAGGACCAGTTGGCTCTTGTCACCGGTGCCGGCGCGGGCAACGGCCGCGCCATTGCAGTGGGTCTGGCCGCGCATGGCGCCGATGTCATCGTGGCCGACATCGACGACGACAGCGCCGCACGCACGGCGCGCGAGATTGCAGCCACCGGGCGGAGGTCGTGGCATCACCATCTCGACGTCACCGACGTCGATGCCTGCCAGCAGCTCGCACAGACCATCAAGGCGAGCGCCGGCGATATCTCGATCCTGATCAACAATGCCGGCATCATCATTCGCGAAGGCATCGATTCCGAGCGCGCGGTTGAGAACTGGCGGCGCGTACTCGACGTCAACCTCAATGGCGTGTTCAACGTCACCCATGCGTTTCTGCCGGCATTGCGCGCGCGACGCGGCAGCGTGATCAATCTTGGCTCCATCGCCTCTTTCGTCGGAGTTGCAGATACGCTCGGCTATTCGCCCTCCAAGGGCGGCGTGAAGCTTCTGACACAGGCACTGGCGCGCGAACTTGCCAGGGACGGCGTGCGCGTCAATGCCATCGCGCCGGGCGTGATCGAGACGGCCATGACCGAGGCAACGCGCAACGATCCCGCACGGCTGGCCGGCTTCCTCGGCCGCACGCCGCTGGGCCGCGTCGGCCAGCCCGATGAGCTGATCGGCCCCGTGGTCTTCCTCGCCTCCCCCATGGCGTCCTATGTCACGGGCGCGACCTTGCCAGTGGATGGAGGCTTCCTGGCCGTGTAGTGTCCGCGGCACTGGTTTGGGGCAAGCATGGCTAAAGAGAGTCGCGGCATTCAGTCGATCGAGGTCGGAGGTGAATTGCTGCAAGCGCTGGTGCGCAATGGCGAACCGATGATGCTGCGGGATCTGGCGCGCGAGGCCGGCATGTCGCCGGCCAAGGCGCATCCCTATCTCGCCAGTTTCTCCCGCATCGGCCTGATCGAACAGAATCCGTCCACCGGCCGTTATGAATTCGGTGCGCTCGCCCTCGAACTCGGCATCGTCACGCTGCGGCGGCTGTCGGCGGTTCGCGTTGCAACGCCAGCCATCATGGCACTGGCCGGCACGATCGACCACGCCGTCTCGCTGGCGATCTGGGGGACCCACGGACCGACCGTGGTGCGCCTGGAAGAGCCCAGCCATCCCGTGCACATCGCCATGCGTGTGGGTTCAACGGTATCCCTGCTCGAAACCGCAACGGGACGGGTTTTCGCAGCATTCATGCCGCCTGCGACCATCAATGCCGCCCTCGCCGAGGATCTCGATCGGCTGTCGATCGGCTACGACCCGAATCGCAAGGTAAAAGGCCCGGCCATCGACAAGATCCTCGCCGATGTGCGCACACGCGGGCTGGCCCGCGCCGTCGGCGAGCCCTTGCGCGGCGTCAATGCATTCTCCGCGCCGGTGTTCGACCATAGCGGCGCAGTGGTCCTGGCCGTGACAGCCATGGGCGCGGTGGGCACATTCGACGTCAACTGGAACAGCCCCATCGCCAAGGCCCTGCTCGATTGCACCAATACGATCTCGCGCCGCCTCGGCCGCGACGTCAAGGACTGAGCAGCGCGGCAGGCGGCCTTGCGAACAATCTCAATTTGAGATATTGAGGAGCCGCATGCGGGTTATCTCAAACAGCGCATTGGTGAGGTTCTCCGCCACCCATTCTGCGGCATCGATACCGCTGCAGGCGTGGCGCAAGATCGTGGAATCGCGCTTGTTCAAGAATTTCGCTGAGATGAAGGCGACTTTCAATGCCATCGATCGTGTCGGCCGGTATTACGTTTTCGATATCGGGGGCAATAAATTCCGTATCGTTGCCGCCATCCATTTCGATAAACAACGCCTGTATGTCAGGCACGTGTTCACACACAAGGAGTACGACGCATGGAAACCATGACGCTGACCCGTGCGGAGGTCGATGATCTCGCCGAGCATCTGAGCGCCATTTCAGCGCGCATTCCACTCCAAACGATCAGATCAAAGCGCGACTACAAGACAGCGACGGCTGCGATGAATGCACTCCTCGATGCAGGCGGCGCCGATGAGAGCAATCCACTGTCGGCACTCGTTAGCCTCCTGGGCGAACTGATTGCCGATTATGAAGACGCGCATTCTTCACCCAAAACAATATCGCCAGCCGACATGTTGCGTTTTCTGATGAATCAGCACGGCCTCAGCCAGGGCGACTTGCCCGAGGTTGGAAGCCAGGGCGTTGTGTCAGAAATCCTCAATGGAAAACGTGACCTGAATGTGCGTCAGATCAAGCTCCTATCCGAGCGTTTTGGCGTTGGACCGCAGGTATTCGTCTAACGAGCACGTCCGGCCTCACCGTCACCACCCTGCCTTGAGCAAGCGCGTCGGTGTCGGCCGGCAAGTCAAGCCGCCCAGGACAACGGGTGCAAAGTTGTCTGACAACCCGACACCTGGCCTTGTCGCCCCACTCCATCGTGTTACGATCCGTCAGGCGCATCTCCGGTCCACGGAGAGCAACCATAAAATCACCGCCGGTCAAGGCGGCTTGAGGGAGGATGACATATGGCTCTTTACGGCCCGACACGTCGTGCCTTTGTGCAGGGAACGCTCGCCACCAGCGCGCTTGGCCTTACCGGCATCCCAGCTTTCGCCGATCCCGCCTGGAAGAAATATGCGGGCACCACGATTGAAGCCAATCTGATCAAGGGTCCGCGCGGCGAATTGCTGCAGAAATACGCCTCCGAATTCACCGAGCTGACGGGCATCAAGGTCGAATCCGAGCTGATCCCGGAGCAGCAGCAGCGCCAGAAGGCGGTCATCGAGCTCACCTCCGGCAAGCCCAGCTTCGACGTCGTGCATCTCAGCTACCACGTCCAGAAGCGCCAGTTCGAAAAGGCCGGCTGGCTCGCCGATCTCACGGGCTTCATGAAGGATCCGAACCTCACCGCACCGGATCTGAAAGTGGAAGACTTCTCCGCCGGCGGCCTGCAATTCGCGCAGAACGACAAGGGCGAGATGCACTCTCTGCCGTGGTCGGTCGACTATTTCATCCTCTATTACAACAAGGAGATGTTCGCGAAGAAGGGCGTCTCCGTGCCCAAGACCATGGACGAGATGGCCGTCGCCGCCGAGAAGCTGAACGATCCCGCCAACGGCATCTATGGCTTCACCGGCCGGGGCTTGCGCAACGCCAACATGACGCTGTGGACCAATTTCTTCCTGAATTATGGCGGCGAATTCCTCGATGCCAAGGGCAATATCCTGACCGACGGGCCCGAGGCCATCGAAGCCACCAAGATGTATCAGCGCCTCCTTACCAAGACGGCGCCTCCCGGTGTCGCCGGCTTCAACTGGATGGAGTCGATGGCCTCGCTCACGCAAGGCCGTGCGGCCATGTGGATCGACGGCGTCGGCTGGGCACCGCCCATCGAGGACCCCAATGCGTCGCGCGTCGTCGGCAAGATCGGCTACACCGTCGTGCCCGCCGGGCCAAAGGGGCAATTCTCCGCTGCCTATGGCGACGGCATCGGCATCGCCAAGACCAGCACCAAGAAGGAAGCCGCCTATCTCTATTGCCAATGGGCGGTGTCGAAGACCATGGGCGCCCGGCTGTTGCAGAGCGGCGGCGGCGTGCCGTTCCGCAACTCGATCCTCAATGACGAGACAGTGCGCAAGGGCGTGAAGAACCAGGAATGGCTCGATTCGGTGATCGCCTCGGCCAAGATCAGCAAGCTCGGCCTGCCGGTCATCGTGCCTGTCGCCGAATTCCGCGACCTTGTCGGTGCCGCCGTCACCGCCACGCTGGCAGGCGCCGATCCGGCTACCGAACTGAAGAAGGCCCATGAACAGTTCCGGCCGATCCTGGAGCGTAGCGAAAAATCGTGAGCGAACTGACAGCGGGAAAGGCAGTCGCCAAAACGACCGCAACGGTCGCGGCCGAAACGGCGACTGCGAAAAAGAACGAGTGGCGGCCGATTTCCTATTGGCCGTTCGTACTTCCGGCGATGATCGTCGTCATGGCGGTCATCATCTTCCCGTGGGTCTATACGATCTGGATGAGCCTGCACGAATGGAAGGTCGGCCAGGCGCCGACCTTCGTCGGCTTCGCCAATTATCTCAGATTACCGAGCGACGCGCGGTTCGTGGAATCCGTTGGGCATACGCTGGTCTATACGGCGCTGTCGGTCGCGCTGCCGCTGATCCTCGGCACATTGGCGGCGGTGATCTTCAACAACAAGTTTCCGCTGCGCGGCTTCTTCCGCGGGCTCTTCATCCTGCCGATGATGGCGACGCCGGTCGCCATCGCCCTGGTGTGGACGATGATGTTCCACCCGCAGCTCGGCGTGCTGAACTATCTGCTGTCGCTGGTGGGCCTGCCGCCATCGCTGTGGGTGTTTCATCCCGCCACCGCAATCCCGTCGCTGGTGCTGGTGGAGACGTGGCAATGGACGCCGCTGGTCATGCTGATCGTGCTCGGCGGCCTCAGCGCCATTCCGACCGAGCCCTATGAAAGCGCGCAGATCGACGGCGCGACTCCGTGGCAGACCTTCCGCTACATCTCGCTGCCGATGATCATGCCCTTCCTGTTCATCGCGGCGATGATCCGCATGATCGACGCCGTGAAGAGCTTCGACATCATCTTCGCCATCACCCAGGGCGGCCCGGGCAGCGCCTCGGAAACCATCAATCTCTATCTCTACAGTGTTGCCTTCGTCTATTACGACGTCGGCTATGCCTCGGCGATCGTGGTGGTGTTCTTCGCGCTCATCATCGCGCTCGCCGGTGCGCTCTTGCATCTGCGCCAGCGCACCCACTGGAACGACGCCGGAGGCAGTGCCTGACCATGCGGGACTTTCTCAACAAACTCGGCCTGACCTTTGCCTTCATCATCATCGTCTCGCCGGCGGTGCTGTTCTTTCTCTGGATGCTGTCGCTGTCGCTGAAATTCGAGATCGACAACGCCTCTTATCCGCCGGTCTTCATCCCCGAGCGCATCAATTGGGGCAACTACGCCGCAGTGATCGAGTCGAAGCGGTTCGCCACCTATTTCTTCAACACGCTGATCGTCACCGGCTCGGCGACCTTGTTCGCTCTCATCGTCGGTGTGCCTGCCGGTTACGGCATCGCACGCATGCGCGCGCGCAAATCGGCCATCGTGATCCTGATCGCGCGCATCACGCCCGGACTGTCCTATCTGATTCCGCTATTCCTGCTGTTCCAATGGCTCGGCCTGCTCGGCACGCTGTGGCCGCAGATCATCATCCATCTCGTGGTGACGGTCCCGATCGTGATCTGGATCATGATCGGCTATTTCGAGACGACGCCGATGGAGCTCGAAGAATCCGCCGTTATCGACGGCGCCACCCGCTGGCAGGTGTTCCGCCACGTGGCGCTGCCGATTGCTCGCCCCGGCATCGCCGTCGCCTTCATCCTCTCGGTGATTTTCTCCTGGAACAATTTCGTATTCGGCATCGTGCTGGCAGGGCGGGAAACGCGGACACTGCCGGTCGCGGTCTACAATATGATCTCGTTCGATCAGTTGAGCTGGGGGCCATTGGCCGCAGCGGCACTGATCGTGACGCTGCCGGTGCTGTTGCTGACGATGTTCGCGCAGCGCCAGATCGTGGCCGGGCTAACGGCGGGCGCGGTGAAGTGACGAGTTAACTCGCAGCCACCTTCCTCTTCTCATCCGGCGCCGTTTCGCTCGCCACGATCAGGCGCTTGAGCTCCGGAATGCACGAGCCGCAATTGGTGCCGGCCTTGAGCCTCGCGCCGATGTCCGCCGCCGTCCCTGCACCGGCTGCAATGGTATCGCAGATCGTATTGCGGCCGACGCCGAAGCAGGCGCAGACGATGGGCCCTGCACTCGCAGCGCCATCGGCGGACTTTCCAGAGAGCAGCATGCGGCGCTGGTCGTCGCTGACGGTCTCGGCGGCGAACAATTCCTTCACGGCATCCCAAGAGAGCGCCCCCTCGGTCGGGCCGATGAACAGACAGGTCTCGATCCGGTCATCCTTGAACGACACCGCGCGATACACACCCTGGCCGGTGTCTTCGTATTCAGCGGCATCATCGCCGAGCAACGGCGTCAGCCAGCTCTGCCAGGTCTCGACATCGGTATTGTCAGACAGAAGATAGCCGACGCCGCCCGTGACGGCGACGCGCGCCCATTGCACACCGAACGGCATTTCCAGCGGACTGCGCGAGAGTATGAAGCCGCGCTGCGCAAACACCGCAGGCGTGATGGACACCGGCGTCGCCTTGTTCTCGGGCTGGCCGGAAAACGGATCGGTGATCGGTGCAATCAGTGCACCGACACGTGCGAAGCCGGCGGTCTCGTCGTTCCAGTGGATCGGCGCGAACAGCATGCCGGGTTGCTGGCGTTCGCTGACAGTAACTCTCAATATGCATTCGCCGTAATCAGTCGTCAGCCGGGCATGACCGCCATCGACGATCCCGCATGCCGCAGCATCATCGGGATGAATCTCGACGAAGGGCTCCGGAATATGCTGGCCGAGCCGCGGGCTGAGGCCCGTGCGCGTCATGGTGTGCCACTGGTCGCGCACGCGGCCGGTGTTCAGCCGCAGCGGCCGCTCGGCCGACACCTGCGTGCGCAGCTCCGGCACTTCCGGCGCGATGAAACGCGCGCGCCGGTCATTGGCGTAGAATTGGCCATCGGCAAAGAACCGTGCCTGCGGCTTCGTCGTCCCCTCCCGCACCGGCCATTGTACCGGCGCCATGGTGTCGAAGGCCTCATCCGAGACCTTCATCAGCCCGCCAATATCGAAATCGCGATGGCCATTATTCTCGAAGGCCGAGAGGCTGGCATGCTCGCGGAAAATCTCCGCGGCCGATGTGTAGGCGAAGGATGCGCCATAGCCCAGGCGTCTGGCGACTTCGCTCAGCGCCCACCAGTCCGGACGCGCCTCGCCCGGCGCGCGCAGGAACGAGCGCTGCCGTGACACGCGGCGCTCGGAATTCGTCACCGTGCCGGACTTCTCGCCCCAGGCCAGCGCCGGCAGCAGCACATGGGCTCCGGCATTGACGGTGTCGTTGGAGCGCACATTCTCCGACACAACAAACAGATCAAGCTTGCTCAGCGCCGCGCGCACGGCGTCCGCGTCCGGGAGCGACACGGCGGGATTGGTGCCCATCACCCACAACGCCTTGATCTCGCCACGGCCGATGGCCTCGAACATCTGCACGGCCTTGAGGCCTTCATGGGTGGCGATATGCGGCGCCTTCCAGAACCGGCGCACGCGGTCGATATCCGGTGGCGTGAAACCCATATGGGCGGCAAGCTGGTTGGCGAGGCCGCCGACCTCGCGGCCGCCCATGGCATTAGGCTGGCCGGTCAGCGAGAACGGTGACGCGCCGAGCTTGCCGATGCGTCCCGTCGCCAGATGACAGTTGAGGATTGCATTGACCTTGTCGGTGCCCTGCGCCGACTGGTTGACGCCCTGCGAATACAGCGTGACCACCCGCGGCGTCGCCTTGAACATCTGGAAGAAGGTCGCGACATCGATCTCGTCAAGCCCGGTTGCTCTGGCTGTCGCAACCACGCTGCCGGCGATGGTCCGAGCCCGCGCCAGCGCTTCCTCAAAGCCCCCGGTGTGCTCGGCGATGTAAGTCTGATCCAGCGCGTCGTTGTCGGCGAGATAGACGAACAGCCCGCTGAACAGCGCCGTATCAGTGCCGGGCTTCAAACCAAGAAACAGATCGTCATCGCCGACCGTATCGGTGCGACGCGGATCGATCACGACGATGCGTGCGCCCCGTGCCTGTTTGTTGGCCAGCATGCGCTGATACAGCACCGGGTGGCACCAGGCGGCATTGGAGCCGACCAGCACCAGCAGATCCGCCTGATCAAGATCCTCGTAGCACCCCGGCACCGTATCGGCGCCAAACGCACGCTTGTGGCCGGCCACGGACGAGGCCATGCAGAGCCGCGAATTGGTATCGACATTGGCGCTGCCGAGAAAGCCCTTCATCAGCTTGTTGGCGACGTAGTAATCCTCCGTCAGCAACTGGCCGGAGAGATAAAAGGCCACGGCACCGGGGCCATGTTCGGCGATGGTCTTGCGAAAACCTTCCGCGACATGATCCAGCGCATCGCTCCAGGCGACCTGTACCATTTCGCCATCGTCGCCGCGCATCATCGGATGCAACAGGCGCTCGTCGAGGCTCAGCGTTTCGCCGAGCGCCGATCCTTTCGAACAAAGCCGGCCGAGATTGGCGGGATGCGCGGGATCACCCGCAATCGCTGCGCCACCGTTGCCGTCCGGCGTTGCCAGCACACCGCAACCGACACCGCAGTAAGGACATGTGGTGCGCGTGGCATGCAGATGCGGATCGATCGCGTTCATCACGCCGCCTCCGCACGGATGGCCAGCGCGCGACCGAACATGATGTCAGCGCGGATATCGGCGACGCCCTGACCGCTGCGGATCAGTTCGAGATACCACAGCGCATCCTGCGTATCGCCCACCAGCACGGCGCCGGTCAGCGCGCCATCCGCAATCACCAGCTTCTTGTAGGTGCCGCGGCGGACATCATTGAGCAGCAGCGTCTCGCTGCCTTCGCCCGCCATGAAATCCCCAGCGGAGAAAACGCTGACGCCGGAGACCTTCAGATTGGTAGAGAGCACGCTGCCTGTATAGGCAGCAGCCTTGCCCGCGAGATGGCGCGCCAACACCCTGGCCTGTTCGTAAGCGGGCTCGACAAGGCCATAGCAGGTGCCACGATGTTCGGCGCATTCGCCGAGCGCGAAGACGTCGCCGGTGCCGGTCGCCATCTGGTCGTTGACGACAATGCCGCGATTGACGGCGATGCCGGCGTCCTTGGCCAGCGATATATTGGGGCGGATGCCGGCGGCGAAGATCACGGCGTCCGCATCGAGCGTGCGGCCGTCGGCGAGCTCAACGCTCTCGACACAATCGTTGCCATGAATACGCGCCGTGTTGGCATTCAGCAAAATCCTGATGCCCTTGCGCTCGACCAGCGTCTTCAGGAGGTTCGCTGCAGGCGCATCGAGCTGACGCTCCATCAGCCGGTCCATCAGATGGATCAGCGTGACCTCGGCGCCGGCTTTGGCGAGGCCATAGGCCGCTTCGAGGCCAAGCAGGCCGCCACCCACCACGACAACACGCTTTCTCCGTGCAGCGAGTTCGAGCAGGAGATCGACATCGCGACTGTCGCGAAACACATGCACGCCCTTGAGGTCGCCGCCCGGCACCGGCAGCCGCAGCGCCGATGAGCCTGTGGCGATGACAAGCTTCGAGAACGGCACATGCTTGCCGGTCGATGTCGTGACTTCGCGTACGGCCATATCGATGGCAGTTGCCGTTGCGCCGTATTTCAGCGTGACGCCACGGTCCCGCCACCAGGCGGCAGGCTTCAGTTCGATTTCCTGCGATGTCGCCTCACCGGCCAACACCGACGACAGTAATACGCGATTGTAGGCAAGCCGCGGTTCGTCTCCGACGACGGCGATGGCATAACGACCGAGCGCGTATTTTGCCAGCTCGTCCACGAGCCGGGCCGCTGCCATTCCATTGCCAATAATAACCAGCGGCTCGCTCACACCATGTCCTTACTCAGCCGCTTGCGCGGTGCCGTAGGCTTCTGCAATCATGTAGCCGGACAGCGTGCCATAGGCCGCGGTCCAGGCGCTCGCGAGCTCAGGTGTCCAGGCGTCGCCGAGGCCCTTCTCCAGCGTCCACAGCAGCGCACCGCCGACGATCGGATAGTGCTCGGCCTTCACGCCATAGGCCACGTGCTGCTTGGCGAGTGCACTTGCGGCAGGCAGCACAGTTTCAAGCCGCGTCAGCCCGGTGACGACGACGCCAAGCGTCGCCATCAATTTGCGGCCCTGCTCCTTCATGTCGCCGCGAAACATCGGCTTCACTTGCGGGGCGATTTCGAAGAGACGGCCGTAGAACAGATCGGCAGCAACGTCGGAGATCGGCGCGACTTTCTTGAAACTATCCTGAACCAGAGCGACGTCGGACGCATTCATGCTAACTCTCCTTGCAGTGGAAGGTGAGCTTGTGTGTCGCGCCGCGTGAGCAAATGTTCAGCGCGCGATAAAATGCGATGTGATTCTAGTGATAGGCCGCAGAAATCATGCGGACCGACAGGAACTTGTAGACCTTGTGCCACGAGGCCTCGACCTCGGGCGTCCAGCGCTCGCCGAGTCCCTGCTCCAGACTCCAGAACAGTGCCTCGCCGACTGGCTCGTAGTGCGCGGCCTCCACGCCATAATGCACGTGGTCTTTCGCGAGCTTGCCAATCACTGACAGCAGGCCTGTGATGTTGTCGAGACTGCCGACGATCACCGCTAGCGTCGCGATGAACTTGTGCTTGAGCTGCGCCATATCGCCGCGAAAGAGCGGGCGCGTTTCCGGCAATGTTTCGAACAGCCGCGCATAAAACAGATCCACCATGACCGAGGAGTTCGGCCACATCTGATCGAATGAGGATTGCACGCGCATGATTTCTTCGCGCGTCAGGCCTATCGAACGAGTCATGATTTGCAGCTATCCGGAAAGTCTGAGCCGCATTCATTCGGTTTACCCTCGGAAGTCAAGAGGTAATAAGATGCTTACGCGGCCTCGACGAATTTGTGGCGCTCATACAGGAATTCGAGTACGCGCTTGCGGCAATCGAGATAGACGGCGTTGCTCGCCAGTTCGAGGCGCTTGCGCGGACGCTCCAGCGGCACGTCGAGGACTTCGCCGATGGTCGCTGATGGCCCGTTGGTCATCATGACGATGCGGTCCGACAGCAATACGGCCTCGTCCACGTCATGGGTGATCATGACGATGGTGTTTCCGAGTTTCTGATGCAGTGCCATCACCGAGTCCTGCAGATGCGCGCGGGTCAGCGCGTCCAATGCACCGAACGGCTCGTCGAGCAGCAGCACTTTCGGCTCCATGGCCAGCGCGCGGGCAATGCCGACGCGCTGCTTCATGCCGCCGGAGATTTCCGAGGGACGCTTGTCCTTGGCATGGGTCATCTGCACGAGGTTGAGATTGTGCATCGTCCATTCGTCGCGCTCGGCGCGCGACTTGGTCTTGGCAAATACCTTGTCCACGCCAAGGCGGACGTTCTGATAGACCGTCAGCCAGGGCAGCAGGCTGTGATTCTGGAACACGACGGCGCGATCCGGACCTGGCGAATTGACCTCGCGCCCCTCGAGGATCACGCCGCCGATGGTTGCACGCGTCAGGCCGGCGATGATGTTGAGCATCGTCGACTTGCCGCAACCGGAATGGCCGATGATGGAGACGTAGTCGCCCTTGCCGAGATCGAGGTTGATGTCCTTCAGCACCTCGGACGAGACCTTGCCGCGGGTGAAGACCTTGTCGACATGGTCGAGCTTCAGATATGGCGTCATGACATTGTCTCCTTGGCTGACCTGATTAACTGACAGACGTGCCGTGAGTGACCAGCTTGCCGAGGCCCGCGATCACGCGATCCAGCACGAACCCGATGATGCCGACATAGAACAGCGACAGGATGATCTCGCTGATATGGCTGGAATTCCAGGCGTCCCAGATGAAGAAGCCGATGCCAACGCCGCCGATCAGCATCTCGGCCGCGATGATGGCGAGCCATGACAGGCCAATGCCGATGCGCAGACCCGTGAAGATATAGGGCGCAGCCGATGGCAGCATGACCTTCCAGAAGAACTCCACCGGGTTGAGCTGCACCACTGCGGCGACGTTGCGATAGTCCTGCGGAATGTTGCGGATGCCGACGGCTGTATTGATGATGATCGGCCAGATCGAGGTGATGAAGATCACGAAGATCGCCGAGGGTTGACCGTCGCGGAAGGCGGCGAGCGCCAGCGGCAGCCAGGCCAGCGGCGGGATCGTGCGCAGCACCTGGA